>NZ_FXBJ01000003.1 GCF_900177385.1 Carnobacterium iners | reverse complement strand
GTAGCATTATTTTCTTTTATAAGAGTATTTGACTGTGAAATCATATTAGTTGTTTGTTGCAATATTGTAGAGTCAATATGAACGTTCTCAGGAACAACTAATACATACTCATTGGCTATAACTTTAATATAAGGATCTAGAATAGATAAGTTATTTTTGAATGTTTGTATCCGGAGTACTGGTCACAATTTGTTCTGAAGATGCATTAGTTGTTCCTTGTTCTGCTGCATAAACTGACACTGTAGGCAAAATTACAGTAGAAAGAGTAGCAACTGTAAGTAGAGATACAATGCTTTTTTCATAAAAAAGCCTCCCAGAATATTTTTAATACTGTATAAGAATAACACATAATACAATTAAAGAGAACGCTTCTTTGTTGTGTTACTTAATAATTTTGTATGTTATTCTTTACATAGAAAGGAGCAACTAATTATGAAAAAAATTAACTTCAAAAAAATTATTTTGTTAGTAGGACTTTATTTCACTGCTAGTTTATTAACTCAATATTTTATTAATGATTCTATGGAATTAACAGGTATTTTCATAGGAGCAATTGTATTTGCTGTACTTATTTTTGTAGCAGAACTCCTATCTAAAAAGGAATAAAAAATAGCAGTACTCAGCGTGTCATTGCTACTGTTTTACACTAGATAAAAATGATACATGAAATTAGATAAAATCGTGTATCCTGAACCCTTTAACACCAGGGTTCTTTTTTATGTCCGCCCTCAATACATGATTTCGCTTTAACCAGCGTTGTAATCGGCTATTTTTTTTTGTTAAAGAGACGACTAAAAAAGGCTTCTTTAGTTTGTGCTGGTTCGGTTTCTTTTTCAGTTTCAGCATTAGGGACATAACTGTCTTTTTGACTCGTATTATCTTCTGTATTTTTAGTTGATTCTAGCTGCAATTGTTCCATTTGCTTATTCGTTTGTAAGGTAAGACGTTGTTGCTGATCTAATAGATTTTGTTGGTCTTTTAACAATGTTTGTAGCATATCTATTTGGTTATCTTTTGCCAAAAGCTGTTTTTGATAAAAATCTGAATTACTAAATTGGTTTAAGTTATTTCGCCAACTGGTTTTCGTCTGAGTTTGCGATTGGTTATTTTCAACTGGATCAAACATTGATTTAATAGCTTCTTGACCTTTTTCGCTAATCACAAACTGGTTGCCTATTTTCACAAACCATTTCTTTTTTTGTGTTTCTGTCACTTTTTTTGAAATGGCTGTTTTACTCACACCTATTTCTTCGGCTAATTCTTTGATTGTTTTTTTACTCATGTTAACTCTCCTTATTATGCCTTCTCTTTATTACTGTATAGGTTTATATCCTATGCATACCACTATAATTGTTACTTTTTATGAATAAACATTTACAGCTTGAAAGAATAACTTGAATTTAACTCAATAGAGCATAATTTAAAAAGATATTATAGTTGCTGTAAAGTAAATTTCTTGCAAGTTGATTTTCAAACCACTCATCGCCATCGTCAAAACCTTTATCAAGTTTCCACCCGATGTAATGCAAAAATTCATGTTGAATAATTGCTTGAATATCTATTGGTTTATTCTTTTCTAAAAATTCTTTAGAAATAACTATTTTTTTGGGAACATCTTCGGACGAAGAGAGTATATAACCAGATTGATTATTTTTTAAAAGGGAATCTGTTTTTTTAGAATTTAGAAATATAGATATATCAATCTTTACACCATACTGGCTAATAGCCCATTCTCGTGATTGTCTAACTAAATTGTAAAATAGTTGTGTTTTTTTTCTATACTCTGATTTTCTTTTTCGTGACTTGTAACTCATTTTATATACTCCTGTTTAAGTAATTAATTTTTTAGCCAATTAAACAATGGAACTTTGGTATTAATTTGTTCTTTTCCTTCTAGTTCTAATAAAGAATTTAAAGCTTCTAAATTATCAGTTGATTTCTTAATGAGATTATTACAATGACTAGATGTTAACCCTAATTCTTGATCTAAAAAGTGATAATTTATTGACTGAAAATCCCGGATAATCTCTAAAGCTCTTTCTCGATTTGTTTGATCATTAATTTCCGCGTACATCAATAAATCATCTAAAACAATATTGACAAGACTTTGTAATGTATCAACTTGCTTTTGCGAAGCTTTTGAAATTCCTTTACCAGTACTCCAAATTAGTTTGAATCCAGTAATTGAACGTCCTTTCTTTATCTCCTCATACTTCACTTCTAATTCGGTAAATTCGTTGATTTCAGCAATTGCGACATCGAGAACATATTTTTTCAAAAGGCCCGTATTTTCACGGTAACTCTTCTTTTCCTCGACACCAAACATTTTCATGACAGCATCTTTTGTCAAAGACTTGTACCAACAACCGTAAGAACCTCTTAAATGGTCGTACAAAGTCCAACTAAAACCACTTTTGAATTTTGCAGTGATAGTCAAGTCAGTCAGCACATACCTATCTTTCAAGTTCAATATATGCGGTGTAATTTCTGGATCCCAAAGAAACGTAAAGGTGCCATTATCATACTTCATTTTCCTAAAAACATTCCAGTATTCGAATGAGTCATTTTCTAAATCTTCCAACCCAGCTTGAATACTTAGTATTCTTTGAGCGTCAACTTTTGCATGCTTGGTTTGGTATTTATCAATGCCAAATTTCTTCTCGAAATCAGCCTTGATAAAAGTTGTTGAACCATCTTTTTGTGTAGAATAAATCGCATAGGACAGCAACTGCATTTGGTTCAATGTCAATCCTTGATTAAGTTTTGAGGTTGATAGCTCATTGCTCTTTTTAATACTATCTGCATTGCTGATCATAACTTCCTTTTTGTTTAGTCTTCCGGCCATACAAACACTCCTTTTCATTCATAAGTTAATAGTAGCGCAACTTATATATCTAATCAATACAAATAAGTTTAAATTTCAAACTTACAACTCGAGGGATAAAAAACTTTCGATAGAGGGATAAAAAACTTTCAATAGAGGGATAAAAAACTTTCAATAGAGGGATAAAAAACTTTCAATAGAGTCTTTAAACCGTTGGTGTGTAAACGTTTCTAGCGACCTTAAAGGTAATAAAGTTAATAAAGTTAATAAAAAGTGATAAATACGCGGGCGCGAACCCTTTGTTAAACGGTGTGCTTTACATTGTTCTGTCTAACAATTTTTTGAAAAAAATAATACACTGCAAAAGTGCTACCTTTGCTTATCCAAGCTTATATCTCTTATACAGACAAAAAGCACTCTTTACTGCATTAATTTATAACTATAGTCTATGAGATAGCTATAGACCAAGTTTCATAAGGACAGATAAATTGAGTCTAATATTCTCATAAAAAGTGATAAACAAGATCAAAAGAAGTCGCTGCGCTCCGTTTACACTGGAAAAAGAGCGATTCTAAGAGATTTTTTGATAAAACCACACCGATTCTTGTTTGAGTTAAGCCACAGGAGTTGTAAAGAGCTCACTTCGTTCGTGCAGGGCAAGCCCTACATACCCAGAACCCTTTTCAAAATGATTTAAACCCTCTTTTTAGACGGATAGAGAACATTAACGTAATTAATCGTGTATTTATATAACGCCGATGTAAGATTGCTTAAACACGCTTTAAATTGCTTTTTAAAGACAGCTGTTTTATCGTCCTCTGTTCATTGAATTTGAGTGTGTTGGTTTTTGAGTTTGTTTAAGCTCTGTATCTCTTGATTTAAGACCGTCTAACGAGAACGTAAGCTCTTTATTCAGCAACTTCTCTAAAAAGGCTTTAAGCACCTCTAAAATTGATTCTAAACGATTTAAAGGGATGGTTCCTGCTTCTTTATTTTGTTCCAGCACAGAAATCCACTTTTTAGCTTTCTTTTCATCTTCGGGCATTCGTCCATTTTCGACTTTACTTAAAATTAAGCGTCCTTGTTTTTCCATTTCGCTAATCTGAAAAGGGACTTTTGCATCTTTCAAGATACTTTTATAAATAATCGCTTGATCTTTAAACTTTTGCCCCGTTTTGAGTGTGTTTTCTAGTGTATCTAAGTAATAGGTGACTTTTTCGGTCGCTTCGTCAACTCGTTGATTCGCTTGCTGAAGCTGTCCTTTAAGTTCTGTTTTTTCTTGCTCTACCAGGTCAACATCTTTTTTTAAAACTGTCAGGTCCTTTTTTGAAGCCTCGGACACTTGATTTAGTTGATTGTTTAATTTGATTCCAGAAAGAGAGAGATTTTTTAATTTTTCAAATTCGTTATAAGGGAGTGTCACTTTATCTCCAAACAAGCTTTTCTTAGACGCTTTTTCGACTTGTTCGAACACTTTTTTGGGTTCACTAAACAACTTTAATTCTTTAGACAAATCATCTTTTTTCTCTTGAATTTGTTTGGCATATTTTTTAATCTCTTTGACCGAATCCAACTCAATCGTTTCGCCATTTAAAATGCCGTCTTTATAAATAGTCGGCAGTTCTTTTTTCAGAAAGGTATCTAACTCGCCATGAAAATTTTGTAAATCATTTCGGTTCAATACTTCTTTAGCCGATATTTTTTCACGTTGTTTTTTTTCGTCCCAAACGACAGGCATAAAAACAAAATGCAGGTGTGGGGTGGTTTCGTCTAAATGAACTTGAGCAGACAAAACATTTTTTTCGCCCCCATATCGTTCACTCAAAAACGCATACGTCTTTTCAAAAAAGGCTTGCTGATCCGATTCAGTTTGTTCTTTCAAATTTTTAGGCAACGTCACAATCCAACTGCAGCCAACTTTGACATCGTCTCGTTTCATGCAGTAAACCTCTTTCAATCGGTCGTTCAATCTAGATAGCGTGTCGCCTTCTTTTTGACATAAATCATAGTTTAAGTAAGTTTTTGTCGGGTCGATTTCTTCGTTTGAATGGTGGTCTGTTTTACGGTCTAAATGAATGGATAAGCCGTTGAGGTTTCCTCTTGTAAATTTTTGAACGTGAGCCATGAAATCCCTCCTCAATAAAGTACCTCCACTATAACATGAAGAACGAGCCAGTAAACATCTGGTATAGCCTGTTATACCAAAATAAATTTTGGTCAGGCTCTGCGAGGCAAAAACCGTCTGTTCTCTCTGTCCCTTTTGTCGCCTTTAGGCTGAAAAGGTTCGTCGTGAACAGGCCCGAAAAACGACGGCATTCCCGTCTGTTTTTTTCGTGCAAAACAAAAAAAATCCCCTTCGCCTTTTTGGCAGGGGACTTTTCTTTAAAAAAAGAGATGAAAAGTAAGAGAAAAAACACGTTAAAAGTGTCATACATTTGTATGACAAAATGTATGACATATGTATACATTATGTATGACAAGTGTAACACATATGTATACATATGTCATACACGACCTCTTACAAACGCTGGTATGACAGTCTTTTGAAGAGGGGTAAGAAAAGGCCGTTTTTCGCCTTCTAGGCGCCTGGTTTTATTTTTGAGATTCGTCAGGCACAGCCTGACACGTCAACGTTTTGAAGCGGAGCGGAAAACCGGCAGGCGCCTGAATCTCTTTATGCTCTTTTTTAAAACCTACTGATTTACCTTTTTAGAATAGTTTCTTTTAAGAAAGAATATTTTTAGGTGAATAATTTATTTTTTGTGAACAGCTTTATTAGCATTATAAAGATTAAATAGAAAACTCAAGAACCAGACAAAACTAACCAAACGAGCTAATAGACTGTCTTGGAAAATAAAGACTATAGCTAAGATAAAGTTGAGTAAAGCAATATAGAAAAAAGGTTGTTTTAAAATAGTTTCGTTCATTTATTTACCTCCTGAATTCAGATAAAACTTGATCTTTTGTTAAGATGATTTAATAGGCATTTATAAACGACAGGGAAAAACCACTCAAATTCACACCTAGTAACTGTCGATTTTGAGTAAAACTAATTTATTTTATATAAATTAGAATTGTATGTCTATGTAGAATATAATAAAAAAAAGAACGTAACCTATAATAATCCGTTAGGAGATCATTAAATGGGAACTAGACTATTAGAAAGAATTAAAAGGAATTGGACTAATAGAAAATGGATTGTTTATGGCGCTATCTTTGCTGCTTATGTCAAACGTGACGGTAGCTTATTAGGGGTTCCTGGTGTTTTGTACTTTTTTGGTATTTGTTTTAATTGGTATCTTTATTCGAGATTATTCAATAAAGTAAGTAAAAATAAATGAAAAGATACAGGAAATGACATATAATCGTATATCTAGAAACTAAAGCTGGTAAAATTATTTCTTCATCCCTAAAAAAAATAAAGATTGTTGTTAATAAATATGTAAGTTATAAGGTTGCATATTATAAATACTGACTATCAAGTGAATATATTGCATAAATTTTATATTCTTATTAAATTATGAGCATATCGATTTATTGTGTATATCTCTTCTAAAATTATTCTTTGCCTTGATTTTAAAAACACAACAAAAAGAGCTTGCAAAAGGCAAGCTCTTTTTGTTTCGAAATAAAGATTAGAAAAATTGAACCTTTTCTAATTATAAGTATTAATCAATTCACTTTATTGATCATTGCCAGCCCCATGTTCCACCTAAGACTCCATAAAAATAATTGTAGTCAAACCAAAGTCCGCCTTTAGGTGACGAAGTACCAATAACACCCATTAATACTGCTGCTACAGCTTGAATACGAACGTCAGGTACTTTACCAATTAAAAATCCAAGCCCTCCTAATGACCCTCCTTGAACTTTTGTAACAGTACTTTTACTTAAATAAATTCGAACACGATTCCAGTGTACGGTTACTTTGTTAACCCCTTGTTTATAAGCCCTAAGTTGAATAGAATTATTGTCATAGAAAGTAGCTGTTTTTGTTATAGGATCAATAGTAGCATTATTTTCTTTTATAAGAGTATTTGACTGTGAAATCATATTAGTTGTTTGTTGCAATATTGTAGAGTCAATATGAACGTTCTCAGGAACAACTAATACATACTCATTGGCTATAACTTTAATATAAGGATCTAGAATAGATAAGTTATCTACTTGTGATATATCCTTTTTTGAAATGGTTGTATCCGGAGTACTGGTCACAATTTGTTCTGAAGATGCATTAGTTGTTCCTTGTTCTGCTGCATAAACTGACACTGTAGGCAAAATTACAGTAGAAAGAGTAGCAACTGTAAGTAGAGATACAATGCTTTTTTTCATAAAAAAGCCTCCCAGAATATTTTTAATACTGTATAAGAATAACACATAATACAATTAAAGAGAACGCTTTCTTTTGTTGTGTGTTACTTAATAATTTTGTATGTTATTCTTTACATAGAAAGGAGCAACTAATTATGAAAAAAATTAACTTCAAAAAAATTATTTTGTTAGTAGGACTTTATTTCACTGCTAGTTTATTAACTCAATATTTTATTAATGATTCTATGGAATTAACAGGTATTTTCATAGGAGCAATTGTATTTGCTGTACTTATTTTTGTAGCAGAACTCCTATCTAAAAAGGAATAAAAAATAGCAGTACTCAGCGTGTCATTGCTACTGTTTTACACTAGATAAAAATGATACATGAAATTAGATAAAATCGTGTATCCTGAACCCTTTAACACCAGGGTTCTTTTTTTATGTCCGCCCTCAATACATGATTTCGCTTTAACCAGCGTTGTAATCGGCTATTTTTTTTTGTTAAAGAGACGACTAAAAAAGGCTTCTTTAGTTTGTGCTGGTTCGGTTTCTTTTTCAGTTTCAGCATTAGGGACATAACTGTCTTTTTGACTCGTATTATCTTCTGTATTTTTAGTTGATTCTAGCTGCAATTGTTCCATTTGCTTATTCGTTTGTAAGGTAAGACGTTGTTGCTGATCTAATAGATTTTGTTGGTCTTTTAACAATGTTTGTAGCATATCTATTTGGTTATCTTTTGCCAAAAGCTGTTTTTGATAAAAATCTGAATTACTAAATTGGTTTAAGTTATTTCGCCAACTGGTTTTCGTCTGAGTTTGCGATTGGTTATTTTCAACTGGATCAAACATTGATTTAATAGCTTCTTGACCTTTTTCGCTAATCACAAACTGGTTGCCTATTTTCACAAACCATTTCTTTTTTTGTGTTTCTGTCACTTTTTTTGAAATGGCTGTTTTACTCACACCTATTTCTTCGGCTAATTCTTTGATTGTTTTTTTACTCATGTTAACTCTCCTTATTATGCCTTCTCTTTATTACTGTATAGGTTTATATCCTATGCATACCACTATAATTGTTACTTTTTATGAATAAACATTTACAGCTTGAAAGAATAACTTGAATTTAACTCAATAGAGCATAATTTAAAAAGATATTATAGTTGCTGTAAAGTAAATTTCTTGCAAGTTGATTTTCAAACCACTCATCGCCATCGTCAAAACCTTTATCAAGTTTCCACCCGATGTAATGCAAAAATTCATGTTGAATAATTGCTTGAATATCTATTGGTTTATTCTTTTCTAAAAATTCTTTAGAAATAACTATTTTTTTGGGAACATCTTCGGACGAAGAGAGTATATAACCAGATTGATTATTTTTTAAAAGGGAATCTGTTTTTTTAGAATTTAGAAATATAGATATATCAATCTTTACACCATACTGGCTAATAGCCCATTCTCGTGATTGTCTAACTAAATTGTAAAATAGTTGTGTTTTTTTTCTATACTCTGATTTTCTTTTTCGTGACTTGTAACTCATTTTATATACTCCTGTTTAAGTAATTAATTTTTTAGCCAATTAAACAATGGAACTTTGGTATTAATTTGTTCTTTTCCTTCTAGTTCTAATAAAGAATTTAAAGCTTCTAAATTATCAGTTGATTTCTTAATGAGATTATTACAATGACTAGATGTTAACCCTAATTCTTGATCTAAAAAGTGATAATTTATTGACTGAAAATCCCGGATAATCTCTAAAGCTCTTTCTCGATTTGTTTGATCATTAATTTCCGCGTACATCAATAAATCATCTAAAACAATATTGACAAGACTTTGTAATGTATCAACTTGCTTTTGCGAAGCTTTTGAAATTCCTTTACCAGTACTCCAAATTAGTTTGAATCCAGTAATTGAACGTCCTTTCTTTATCTCCTCATACTTCACTTCTAATTCGGTAAATTCGTTGATTTCAGCAATTGCGACATCGAGAACATATTTTTTCAAAAGGCCCGTATTTTCACGGTAACTCTTCTTTTCCTCGACACCAAACATTTTCATGACAGCATCTTTTGTCAAAGACTTGTACCAACAACCGTAAGAACCTCTTAAATGGTCGTACAAAGTCCAACTAAAACCACTTTTGAATTTTGCAGTGATAGTCAAGTCAGTCAGCACATACCTATCTTTCAAGTTCAATATATGCGGTGTAATTTCTGGATCCCAAAGAAACGTAAAGGTGCCATTATCATACTTCATTTTCCTAAAAACATTCCAGTATTCGAATGAGTCATTTTCTAAATCTTCCAACCCAGCTTGAATACTTAGTATTCTTTGAGCGTCAACTTTTGCATGCTTGGTTTGGTATTTATCAATGCCAAATTTCTTCTCGAAATCAGCCTTGATAAAAGTTGTTGAACCATCTTTTTGTGTAGAATAAATCGCATAGGACAGCAACTGCATTTGGTTCAATGTCAATCCTTGATTAAGTTTTGAGGTTGATAGCTCATTGCTCTTTTTAATACTATCTGCATTGCTGATCATAACTTCCTTTTTGTTTAGTCTTCCGGCCATACAAACACTCCTTTTCATTCATAAGTTAATAGTAGCGCAACTTATATATCTAATCAATACAAATAAGTTTAAATTTCAAACTTACAACTCGAGGGATAAAAAACTTTCGATAGAGGGATAAAAAACTTTCAATAGAGGGATAAAAAACTTTCAATAGAGGGATAAAAAACTTTCAATAGAGTCTTTAAACCGTTGGTGTGTAAACGTTTCTAGCGACCTTAAAGGTAATAAAGTTAATAAAGTTAATAAAAAGTGATAAATACGCGGGCGCGAACCCTTTGTTAAACGGTGTGCTTTACATTGTTCTGTCTAACAATTTTTTGAAAAAAATAATACACTGCAAAAGTGCTACCTTTGCTTATCCAAGCTTATATCTCTTATACAGACAAAAAGCACTCTTTACTGCATTAATTTATAACTATAGTCTATGAGATAGCTATAGACCAAGTTTCATAAGGACAGATAAATTGAGTCTAATATTCTCATA
The DNA here is from genome assembly GCF_900177385.1 of Carnobacterium iners. Taxonomy (NCBI): domain Bacteria; kingdom Bacillati; phylum Bacillota; class Bacilli; order Lactobacillales; family Carnobacteriaceae; genus Carnobacterium; species Carnobacterium iners. Next base: position 6,830 of record NZ_FXBJ01000003.1, on the reverse strand, counting down.
AAAAGTGATAAACAAGATCAAAAGAAGTCGCTGCGCTCCGTTTACACTGGAAAAAGAGCGATTCTAAGAGATTTTTTGATAAAACCACACCGATTCTTGTTTGAGTTAAGCCACAGGAGTTGTAAAGAGCTCACTTCGTTCGTGCAGGGCAAGCCCTACATACCCAGAACCCTTTTCAAAATGATTTAAACCCTCTTTTTAGACGGATAGAGAACATTAACGTAATTAATCGTGTATTTATATAACGCCGATGTAAGATTGCTTAAACACGCTTTAAATTGCTTTTTAAAGACAGCTGTTTTATCGTCCTCTGTTCATTGAATTTGAGTGTGTTGGTTTTTGAGTTTGTTTAAGCTCTGTATCTCTTGATTTAAGACCGTCTAACGAGAACGTAAGCTCTTTATTCAGCAACTTCTCTAAAAAGGCTTTAAGCACCTCTAAAATTGATTCTAAACGATTTAAAGGGATGGTTCCTGCTTCTTTATTTTGTTCCAGCACAGAAATCCACTTTTTAGCTTTCTTTTCATCTTCGGGCATTCGTCCATTTTCGACTTTACTTAAAATTAAGCGTCCTTGTTTTTCCATTTCGCTAATCTGAAAAGGGACTTTTGCATCTTTCAAGATACTTTTATAAATAATCGCTTGATCTTTAAACTTTTGCCCCGTTTTGAGTGTGTTTTCTAGTGTATCTAAGTAATAGGTGACTTTTTCGGTCGCTTCGTCAACTCGTTGATTCGCTTGCTGAAGCTGTCCTTTAAGTTCTGTTTTTTCTTGCTCTACCAGGTCAACATCTTTTTTTAAAACTGTCAGGTCCTTTTTTGAAGCCTCGGACACTTGATTTAGTTGATTGTTTAATTTGATTCCAGAAAGAGAGAGATTTTTTAATTTTTCAAATTCGTTATAAGGGAGTGTCACTTTATCTCCAAACAAGCTTTTCTTAGACGCTTTTTCGACTTGTTCGAACACTTTTTTGGGTTCACTAAACAACTTTAATTCTTTAGACAAATCATCTTTTTTCTCTTGAATTTGTTTGGCATATTTTTTAATCTCTTTGACCGAATCCAACTCAATCGTTTCGCCATTTAAAATGCCGTCTTTATAAATAGTCGGCAGTTCTTTTTTCAGAAAGGTATCTAACTCGCCATGAAAATTTTGTAAATCATTTCGGTTCAATACTTCTTTAGCCGATATTTTTTCACGTTGTTTTTTTTCGTCCCAAACGACAGGCATAAAAACAAAATGCAGGTGTGGGGTGGTTTCGTCTAAATGAACTTGAGCAGACAAAACATTTTTTTCGCCCCCATATCGTTCACTCAAAAACGCATACGTCTTTTCAAAAAAGGCTTGCTGATCCGATTCAGTTTGTTCTTTCAAATTTTTAGGCAACGTCACAATCCAACTGCAGCCAACTTTGACATCGTCTCGTTTCATGCAGTAAACCTCTTTCAATCGGTCGTTCAATCTAGATAGCGTGTCGCCTTCTTTTTGACATAAATCATAGTTTAAGTAAGTTTTTGTCGGGTCGATTTCTTCGTTTGAATGGTGGTCTGTTTTACGGTCTAAATGAATGGATAAGCCGTTGAGGTTTCCTCTTGTAAATTTTTGAACGTGAGCCATGAAATCCCTCCTCAATAAAGTACCTCCACTATAACATGAAGAACGAGCCAGTAAACATCTGGTATAGCCTGTTATACCAAAATAAATTTTGGTCAGGCTCTGCGAGGCAAAAACCGTCTGTTCTCTCTGTCCCTTTTGTCGCCTTTAGGCTGAAAAGGTTCGTCGTGAACAGGCCCGAAAAACGACGGCATTCCCGTCTGTTTTTTTCGTGCAAAACAAAAAAAATCCCCTTCGCCTTTTTGGCAGGGGACTTTTCTTTAAAAAAAGAGATGAAAAGTAAGAGAAAAAACACGTTAAAAGTGTCATACATTTGTATGACAAAATGTATGACATATGTATACATTATGTATGACAAGTGTAACACATATGTATACATATGTCATACACGACCTCTTACAAACGCTGGTATGACAGTCTTTTGAAGAGGGGTAAGAAAAGGCCGTTTTTCGCCTTCTAGGCGCCTGGTTTTATTTTTGAGATTCGTCAGGCACAGCCTGACACGTCAACGTTTTGAAGCGGAGCGGAAAACCGGCAGGCGCCTGAATCTCTTTATGCTCTTTTTTAAAACCTACTGATTTACCTTTTTAGAATAGTTTCTTTTAAGAAAGAATATTTTTAGGTGAATAATTTATTTTTTGTGAACAGCTTTATTAGCATTATAAAGATTAAATAGAAAACTCAAGAACCAGACAAAACTAACCAAACGAGCTAATAGACTGTCTTGGAAAATAAAGACTATAGCTAAGATAAAGTTGAGTAAAGCAATATAGAAAAAAGGTTGTTTTAAAATAGTTTCGTTCATTTATTTACCTCCTGAATTCAGATAAAACTTGATCTTTTGTTAAGATGATTTAATAGGCATTTATAAACGACAGGGAAAAACCACTCAAATTCACACCTAGTAACTGTCGATTTTGAGTAAAACTAATTTATTTTATATAAATTAGAATTGTATGTCTATGTAGAATATAATAAAAAAAAGAACGTAACCTATAATAATCCGTTAGGAGATCATTAAATGGGAACTAGACTATTAGAAAGAATTAAAAGGAATTGGACTAATAGAAAATGGATTGTTTATGGCGCTATCTTTGCTGCTTATGTCAAACGTGACGGTAGCTTATTAGGGGTTCCTGGTGTTTTGTACTTTTTTGGTATTTGTTTTAATTGGTATCTTTATTCGAGATTATTCAATAAAGTAAGTAAAAATAAATGAAAAGATACAGGAAATGACATATAATCGTATATCTAGAAACTAAAGCTGGTAAAATTATTTCTTCATCCCTAAAAAAAATAAAGATTGTTGTTAATAAATATGTAAGTTATAAGGTTGCATATTATAAATACTGACTATCAAGTGAATATATTGCATAAATTTTATATTCTTATTAAATTATGAGCATATCGATTTATTGTGTATATCTCTTCTAAAATTATTCTTTGCCTTGATTTTAAAAACACAACAAAAAGAGCTTGCAAAAGGCAAGCTCTTTTTGTTTCGAAATAAAGATTAGAAAAATTGAACCTTTTCTAATTATAAGTATTAATCAATTCACTTTATTGATCATTGCCAGCCCCATGTTCCACCTAAGACTCCATAAAAATAATTGTAGTCAAACCAAAGTCCGCCTTTAGGTGACGAAGTACCAATAACACCCATTAATACTGCTGCTACAGCTTGAATACGAACGTCAGGTACTTTACCAATTAAAAATCCAAGCCCTCCTAATGACCCTCCTTGAACTTTTGTAACAGTACTTTTACTTAAATAAATTCGAACACGATTCCAGTGTACGGTTACTTTGTTAACCCCTTGTTTATAAGCCCTAAGTTGAATAGAATTATTGTCATAGAAAGTAGCTGTTTTTGTTATAGGATCAATAGTAGCATTATTTTCTTTTATAAGAGTATTTGACTGTGAAATCATATTAGTTGTTTGTTGCAATATTGTAGAGTCAATATGAACGTTCTCAGGAACAACTAATACATACTCATTGGCTATAACTTTAATATAAGGATCTAGAATAGATAAGTTATCTACTTGTGATATATCCTTTTTTGAAATGGTTGTATCCGGAGTACTGGTCACAATTTGTTCTGAAGATGCATTAGTTGTTCCTTGTTCTGCTGCATAAACTGACACTGTAGGCAAAATTACAGTAGAAAGAGTAGCAACTGTAAGTAGAGATACAATGCTTTTTTTCATAAAAAAGCCTCCCAGAATATTTTTAATACTGTATAAGAATAACACATAATACAATTAAAGAGAACGCTTTCTTTTGTTGTGTGTTACTTAATAATTTTGTATGTTATTCTTTACATAGAAAGGAGCAACTAATTATGAAAAAAATTAACTTCAAAAAAATTATTTTGTTAGTAGGACTTTATTTCACTGCTAGTTTATTAACTCAATATTTTATTAATGATTCTATGGAATTAACAGGTATTTTCATAGGAGCAATTGTATTTGCTGTACTTATTTTTGTAGCAGAACTCCTATCTAAAAAGGAATAAAAAATAGCAGTACTCAGCGTGTCATTGCTACTGTTTTACACTAGATAAAAATGATACATGAAATTAGATAAAATCGTGTATCCTGAACCCTTTAACACCAGGGTTCTTTTTTATGTCCGCCCTCAATACATGATTTCGCTTTAACCAGCGTTGTAATCGGCTATTTTTTTTTGTTAAAGAGACGACTAAAAAAGGCTTCTTTAGTTTGTGCTGGTTCGGTTTCTTTTTCAGTTTCAGCATTAGGGACATAACTGTCTTTTTGACTCGTATTATCTTCTGTATTTTTAGTTGATTCTAGCTGCAATTGTTCCATTTGCTTATTCGTTTGTAAGGTAAGACGTTGTTGCTGATCTAATAGATTTTGTTGGTCTTTTAACAATGTTTGTAGCATATCTATTTGGTTATCTTTTGCCAAAAGCTGTTTTTGATAAAAATCTGAATTACTAAATTGGTTTAAGTTATTTCGCCAACTGGTTTTCGTCTGAGTTTGCGATTGGTTATTTTCAACTGGATCAAACATTGATTTAATAGCTTCTTGACCTTTTTCGCTAATCACAAACTGGTTGCCTATTTTCACAAACCATTTCTTTTTTTGTGTTTCTGTCACTTTTTTTGAAATGGCTGTTTTACTCACACCTATTTCTTCGGCTAATTCTTTGATTGTTTTTTTACTCATGTTAACTCTCCTTATTATGCCTTCTCTTTATTACTGTATAGGTTTATATCCTATGCATACCACTATAATTGTTACTTTTTATGAATAAACATTTACAGCTTGAAAGAATAACTTGAATTTAACTCAATAGAGCATAATTTAAAAAGATATTATAGTTGCTGTAAAGTAAATTTCTTGCAAGTTGATTTTCAAACCACTCATCGCCATCGTCAAAACCTTTATCAAGTTTCCACCCGATGTAATGCAAAAATTCATGTTGAATAATTGCTTGAATATCTATTGGTTTATTCTTTTCTAAAAATTCTTTAGAAATAACTATTTTTTTGGGAACATCTTCGGACGAAGAGAGTATATAACCAGATTGATTATTTTTTAAAAGGGAATCTGTTTTTTTAGAATTTAGAAATATAGATATATCAATCTTTACACCATACTGGCTAATAGCCCATTCTCGTGATTGTCTAACTAAATTGTAAAATAGTTGTGTTTTTTTTCTATACTCTGATTTTCTTTTTCGTGACTTGTAACTCATTTTATATACTCCTGTTTAAGTAATTAATTTTTTAGCCAATTAAACAATGGAACTTTGGTATTAATTTGTTCTTTTCCTTCTAGTTCTAATAAAGAATTTAAAGCTTCTAAATTATCAGTTGATTTCTTAATGAGATTATTACAATGACTAGATGTTAACCCTAATTCTTGATCTAAAAAGTGATAATTTATTGACTGAAAATCCCGGATAATCTCTAAAGCTCTTTCTCGATTTGTTTGATCATTAATTTCCGCGTACATCAATAAATCATCTAAAACAATATTGACAAGACTTTGTAATGTATCAACTTGCTTTTGCGAAGCTTTTGAAATTCCTTTACCAGTACTCCAAATTAGTTTGAATCCAGTAATTGAACGTCCTTTCTTTATCTCCTCATACTTCACTTCTAATTCGGTAAATTCGTTGATTTCAGCAATTGCGACATCGAGAACATATTTTTTCAAAAGGCCCGTATTTTCACGGTAACTCTTCTTTTCCTCGACACCAAACATTTTCATGACAGCATCTTTTGTCAAAGACTTGTACCAACAACCGTAAGAACCTCTTAAATGGTCGTACAAAGTCCAACTAAAACCACTTTTGAATTTTGCAGTGATAGTCAAGTCAGTCAGCACATACCTATCTTTCAAGTTCAATATATGCGGTGTAATTTCTGGATCCCAAAGAAACGTAAAGGTGCCATTATCATACTTCATTTTCCTAAAAACATTCCAGTATTCGAATGAGTCATTTTCTAAATCTTCCAACCCAGCTTGAATACTTAGTATTCTTTGAGCGTCAACTTTTGCATGCTTGGTTTGGTATTTATCAATGCCAAATTTCTTCTCGAAATCAGCCTTGATAAAAGTTGTTGAACCATCTTTTTGTGTAGAATAAATCGCATAGGACAGCAACTGCATTTGGTTCAATGTCAATCCTTGATTAAGTTTTGAGGTTGATAGCTCATTGCTCTTTTTAATACTATCTGCATTGCTGATCATAACTTCCTTTTTGTTTAGTCTTCCGGCCATACAAACACTCCTTTTCATTCATAAGTTAATAGTAGCGCAACTTATATATCTAATCAATACAATAAGTTTAAATTTCAAACTTACAACTCGAGGGATAAAAAACTTTCGATAGAGGGATAAAAAACTTTCAATAGAGGGATAAAAACTTTCAATAGAGGGATAAAAAACTTTCAATAGAGTCTTTAAACCGTTGGTGTGTAAACGTTTCTAGCGACCTTAAAGGTAATAAAGTTAATAAAGTTAATAAAAAGTGATAAATACGCGGGCGCGAACCCTTTGTTAAACGGTGTGCTTTACATTGTTCTGTCTAACAATTTTTTGAAAAAATAATACACTGCAAAAGTGCTACCTTTGCTTATCCAAGCTTATATCTCTTATACAGACAAAAAGCACTCTTTACTGCATTAATTTATAACTATAGTCTATGAGATAGCTATAGACCAAGTTTCATAAGGACAGA
>NZ_FXBJ01000002.1:2300000-2518606 GCF_900177385.1 Carnobacterium iners | reverse complement strand
TAAAGCAGCTTTACGTAAATTCGCCTTTCAAGCACGCAATAAATTAAAAAAGGGTGTGCAACAAAAAGCCTACAGCTACGGCATTATGGCTGATAAGATTACACCTATCATAGAATTAACAGATGGTTTGGTTGTGAATGGAACAGTTATGGGTAAAGAGCAGTTAAAGCAATACAATCATTTGAAAAAATCGCTTAGTTTTTGATGGATACGACCAAGTGATGGACGAAGCAGCGTATACTTGGTTCAACCGAATTGTTGCTTTACGGTTTATGGAAGTGAATGGTTATCTACCAATCCGGATGTCGATTCTTTTCTTCGCAAACGGCTGGTAAACTAGAACCAGATGCTCTAACTGCTATCTTAGAATTAAGTGATGAATTAAATCTAGATAGAGAATTAATTTTTAAATTACAAGATGAAAATAAGTCTGAGGCTTTGTATCAATATTTATTAGTCAAACAATGCAATAAATTAGGCGAGATTATCCCTAATGTGTTTGACTATATCTCAGATGACTTAGCTTTATTGCTGCCAGATAATCTATTAGCAGAAAATAGCATGATTCGTGACATCGTCAATATGATTGATGAAAGACTGGAAAGATGTTGAAATTGTTGGCTGGTTGTATCAATTTTATATCTCTGAGCAAAAAGATCTCGTTTTTGCTAATTTAAAGAAAAATAAAAAAATGGTAAAAACGATATTCCAGCAGCAACGCAACTATTTACACCGCGTTGGATTGTCGAATATATGGTGGATAACTCACTAGGAAGACTATGGTTAGAATCTCATCCAGATGAGAACTTGCAAGAATCCTTATCTTATTACCTAGAAGATGCTGAACAAACAGCAGAAGTTCTAAAACAACTCGAAGACTTAAAAAATCCTAATCTTACTATTGAAGAGATCGAATTTTTAGATCCTGCTTGTGGATCAGGACATATTTTAGTCTATGCCTTTGAGCTTTTTTATAAAATCTATTTATCGCGTGGTTATTCTGAAAGAGAAATTCCTAAGTTGATTCTTGAAAACAACCTATTTGGATTAGATATTGATAGACGTGCAGCGCAACTAGCGACTTTCGCGGTTATTATGAAAGCTCGCTCGTATGATAAACGCTTATTCAGTAGAAAGTTTGCTGTTCATATTCACAGCATCGAAGAAAGTAATGAAATTACTCAAGAAGACGTTTATTTATTTGCTAAAGATAATGAGCAACTCCTTCAAGCAACAGAAACTTTAATAGAAACATTTAAAGATGCAAAATTGTATGGGTCAATTATTCAAGTTCCTGAGATTGATATCAGTCAAATTAAAAAACAAATGGACTACTTTAAACACTACGGTGAGATAGATATTTTTACCAGTGAACTAGTAGAGTATACATTGCCACTAGTAGAAGATTTATTAAATCAGTACAAGATACTAGCTAATCAATACGAAATAGTCGTAGCTAATCCACCTTATATGGGGTCTAAAGGAATGGATCCAAAACTTTCAAAATATGTGAAGAAATACTATCCAGATGAAAAAAGTGATTTGTTTGCGGTAATGATGAAACGTATGGAAGCTTTTTCTTTAGACAATGGGTTTATTGCTAACGTTACTATGCAATCATGGATGTTTTTATCTTCTTATGAAAAGTTCAGAAAATCAGTAATTAGTAATTATAGTATTGTAAACATGACTCATATGGATAATGGTAATGGGAATTGCCTTCGGAACCGTAGCAACAATATTTAGAAACAAAATTAATGATTACAGAGGAGTATTTAATTATATAGAGTATGAAGACATAGAAGACAATAAGCCTATATGGTTTCCTGTAAAAGAACATAGATATACTGAGCAGTCTACTGACATATTTGCTAGTATCCCCGGTATTCCGATTGCGTATTGGGCAAGTGATAAATTAGTTAATATCTTTAAATATACCCCATTAGAAAAATTATCTAATACGAGACAAGGTATGATTCCTGGTAATACTAATGAATTTCTCCGATATTGGTTTGAAGTGTCTATTTATGAAATAGGCTTTAATCATGAGAAAAGTGAGGATATTTTATTATATGGAAAAAAATGGTTTCCTTATAATAAAGGAGGAGCATTCAGAAGATGGTATGGAAATGTAGAGCATATTATAAATATGGAAAATGATGGTTTTGATATAAAATATTCAGGAAAAAATAATAATTACAGATTACGAGATCCTAAACTTTATTTTAAAGAAGCAATAACATGGTCTAAAATAAGTAGTGGGAAAATTTCTACTAGGTATATGTCTCCAGGTTGTATGTTTGATATTGCCGGATGTTGTATTTTTATATCAAAAGATGAATTGAAATATATATTAGCATTTAGTAATAGTATTGTAGCTTCAAAAATTTTGAGTTTATTAGTCCAACTATGAATTTTGAGGTAGATCACATAAAAAAACTACCTATTCTTATAAAAGAAGAGAGTAAAAATTTGATTGATAAAAAAGTGTTTAAGAATATTAATATTTCAAAAGATGATTGGGATTCTTTTGAAACTTCTTGGGACTTCAAAAAACATCCGTTTTTATATTGTAAAAGTACTTTGATGGAATCTTCATTTAAATCTTGGGAAGAATTTACAATAGGGCAGCTTAATCAGTTAAAAGCTAATGAAGAAAAGTTAAATCGCATCTTTATTGATATTTATGGGTTGGAAGATGAGTTAAGTCCAGAAGTAGAAGATAAAGATGTAACAATTCGAAAAGCTGATAAAACAAGAGATATAAAAAGTTTCTTATCGTATCTAGTGGGTATTATTTTTGGTCGTTATTCATTGGATGAAGAAGGATTAGCTTATGCTGGTGGAGAGTGGGACGCAGCGAGTTTAAAACATATCAACCTGATGTAGATAATATTATTCCTGTAACAGAAGAAGTTTTATTTGATGATGATATTATCAATAAGATAGAAGAATTAGTTAGCATCCTTTATGGAAAAGAACCGTTAGAAGAAAACCTTTTATTTATAGCCGAAGCACTAGGTAAAAAAGTAAATGAATCTTCCGTAGATTGTATTCGTCGTTATTTCATAAAGGATTTTTATAAAGATCACTTAAAATGTATAAAAAAGACCGATTTACTGGATGTTTAGCAGTGGGAAACGTGGAGCTTTTAAAGGACTAGTCTATTTACATCGCTATGACCGCGATACAATTGCACGTATCCGAACAGATTATGTCTTGCAACAAAGTAGGACATTGGATAATTTAATCACTTTAGAACAACATGTAGTAGATGATGAGAATGCTTCTAGTCAGTCAAAAGCTGCTTCATTAAAAGCAATTGAAAACTATCTAAAAGATAAAACAGAAATTGTTCAGTATGCAGAAGTACTAGACCATATGGCTAAACAACGCATAGAATTAGATTTGGATGATGGAGTAAAAGTAAATTATGAAAAGTTCCAAGATGTTGAAGTAGTTAAAGATCAAGCTGGGAAACTAGTGAAAATGAATCTACTTGAAAAAATAAAGATGGGAAGAGGCAGTCTAATGGCACAAGATATTATTAAGAAAATTCAAACGTTCTTTCACTCGCCTCTTCAAACAGGTGAGAAAAGAAAGATTCTGTATTTGTATGATGAAGACGAACAGTATGACGAACAGTTAACTGAATGAGTAAGGAAACTGCGTTATTTGAATTACTTAAAGTAACGGATCACAATTATTTTCAAATTCACTATCACATTGAAAAAGTGATGGCGGATAAAAATATTGTCTTGTATTATACAATTAAACGTCCTAATGACCAAGAAAATCCTATGTTGGGAGTTCTATTGTATAGCTATGAATTAAAATTGGATCAAGATAGTCAATTATATGCGGCTATCGGAATAGATTCAACTAACGAGGCCTTAACCGATTTAGCTAAACAGTACCAGACCTTTTTCAAATCTAAAGAACGAACAACTAAATTTTAAAAGTTCTTTCAGCAAATGATAACTCAAAATCAAGAAACAATGGAATTCTGTATCTTAGCTGTACTAACCAAAGCGAAACAGCCTGATTGGACTAACAGTTTGATTGAATTATTTGCTGAGTCTGTTAAAGGTCAGACTATGCGTTGGAGTGCAATTGAAAAATTTGGTAATAAGGATCGTTTTTGGCGGTTAATCAATCGTCTATTTGGCTTCAACTTGTCAGCAAGTAAGACCGGAAAATTATCTATCGAGACCTTAATGGAACAATTGTTTATCACTCATTTAGCTAGTGAATGGCCAGAAGAGTTTCCTAAAGCATTTGAACCATTTGTATTGCCAAAAGTAAATCAAGCGATTATTTTTATCATCAATGGATGAATTTAAGAGACCAGCAACTAAGTTATGGCCAGAAGAGTTTCCTAAAAGCATTTGAACCATTTGTATTGCCAAAAGTAAATCAAGCGATTATTTTTATCAATCAATGGATGAATTTAAGAGACCAGCAACTAAGTTATATTCAAGTAGCTGACCAATTAGAAAAAGAATTAGGATTAATCAATTATTCAATCAAGAGTCATTGGCTAACGTGACTGAGGTTCAAACGTTCCAATGGTTTGATAATTACCTTATTCAACAACTAGCTTCTCAGTTAGCTAATGGTGGGATAGACTATGATTATTATGATCAGTTGATTGCACAAAGAAGGGGGAAGTTTTGGTACAAGGACTACCGTACAGCTTATCATGCATTGCGCTGGAGTCTGAAACTAGTTAAAGCTGTAGATGAGATGACTAGTCTGCTTGCTAAGATTCATGATAAGCATTTATTTTGGCAAATGTATCAAACAAACTTTTATAAAATAGATCAAGCTTATCGTAAATTTTATTTTTACTCTGATCAATTAATTCATTTAAATGATTCATTTGAAGACTTAACATTAACTGTTGAAAGGCATTATCACCAGTTGTTTTTAAAAGAATTTGCAGCAAAGTGGGACCAGTTAGTGATGCAAGAAGCTAGGTTAAGCAGAAAGGATATCACTCAGCAAACTCATTTTTATTCTGATGAGGTAGCTTCTTTTGTCGAACAAGATAAAAAAGTTATTGTGATTATATCAGATGGACTGCGTTTTGAAGCTGGTCAAGAACTGTTTCAGCGTTTGTTTAGAAGATAAACGGTTTACTGGTGACTTATCATCAATGCAGACAGCTTTACCCTCTAGTACGGCTCTAGGAATGGCTGCATTATTGCCACATCAGCAACTTGCTATCGAATCGACGGGTGAAGTTAGAGTAAATGGGTTATCCACCGAAAGCATAGTAAAGAGAAATGAAGTCCTTCAAAAAAATAGTTCAGATAAAGCTCTGGCTATCAGTTATGATGCAGTCAATCAGTTAAGTCGAGATGAATTGCGCTCTGAATTTTCGGGAAAAAAAGTGATTTATCTTTACCATAATCGAATTGATGCAATAGGCGATCAAAGAATCACTGAGAATGATGTTTTTGCGGCTGTTGAAGAGACCTTACAACAACTAAAAAGACTATTCATACGTCTAACAACGGAAGTAAGTGCTGCACAGTTATTTGTGACAGCTGATCATGGTTTTTTATATAGTAGAAGTACCATTCAATCAACTGAAAAAGTGCAGTTAATAACTGAACTTAAAGGAACTAGTTACAATAAACGTTTTATCTTATCAGAACAAGAAAATCCAACACAAACAGGATTAAGCTTCTCTTTAGCAAACCAAATTAGCACTAATAGACACGTTCTTATACCAAGAGGGATCAATCGATTTTCGTTGGCAGGTGGAGGATATCAATACGTTCATGGAGGACATTTGCCTCAAGAGACAATGGTTCCTTTATTAAAAATTAAAATGGTACGCGGACGGAATGATATACCGCAAGTCACGGTTAATTTATTAAGTCAAACAAAACGCTGACGAATAGCGTTATTTGGTTGGAGTTTTTACAACTCGATCCTGTTTCAGAAACTCTCAAAGAAAAACGGCTAAGTGTCTATTTTGAGGATGAAATAGGCAATAAATTATCTAACGAACAAGTAATAATCGCAGATAGTAGAAATGAATTGAGCCAGATCGGATTGTACGTGAGAAATTTATATTATCAACTATTTCATATCAACAATCATCTAATTATTATTTAGTTATGAAAAATAGTAAAGATATAAAAGATGTTACAAAAGAGCGATTTAAACTTTTATAGTAAGAGAAATAGAATAGATAAATACCACATTGTATAAAAAGAGCAGTGTGGTATTTTTTAAATTTAAGAAAAAATCATGATATACTAATACAAAAAGGAGTAGAGATTTTGAAAATTATTACTTGGAATTGCAATGGGGCATTTAGAAAGAAATTCCAATATTTAGACTCTTTTGATGCTGATATTTATATTATTCAAGAATGTGAAGATCCAGCAAGAAGCAATCATGATTCTTACATTAAGTTTGCAGAAAATCATTTATGGATTGGACATAATAAGAATAGAGGATTAGGTATTTTTGCAAAGAAGGAGATAAAACTTGAAGACAATAATTGGCCATCTTTTGGGTTAGAGTATTTTATCTGTTGCAAGATAAACAATACACCTGAATAATTCATACCTTTAATTTTTTGTTGTTTTTAATCAATTAACACACTTTTTTCAAATTTTTTTCAAATTAACGTTTAATAGTTTTACTTTTTGGTACTTAATTCATTTATTTATTGGTTTCTCATTAAGAAAGTACGAATTTTGGGCATAGTTGGTCCTTGGTTTTGATTGGTTTTTTTTAAAAAAATTAAGGAGTTTTTAAATATAATGCCGAATCCTTTGGATTCGATTAAAGACGGCATAAAACTCCGCTTGATAAACATGCGAACTAGAAATTTTTAGATACATTTCTCTCGCAGTACTCACTAGTTTGCCAGCTACTTTGAATAAGCGAAGACGAATCGTATTAATTTGAAGTCCTTTATAATTTTTATCAAAACAAGTTGTACGCAAAAAATTGATTAGGTTGTATGCAAGGACACTTATCATCATACGTGCATGATTTCAATAAATTTAGGGCTATCTGTCTTATCAAAATAGAAACCATTTTTTGCTTCTTTAATGTAGTTTTCCATAGCACCACGCTTTTATACGTCTTAAAAACTTGTTTTGATGAAATATTTTCTGAAAAATTTGTGACAATAAACGTATGCTTGAAAAGTAATTCACCTATTTCTCGAATGGATTGAATGCATACTCTACGCGGTTTAGACCAAGACGCTGCTTGATAGGAAACGGAATAATAGTATTCTTCTTTTTCATTCCAAGGATAATTATCGTCGTAATACACAAACTCTTCTGCTAATCGGTATAAATTATTATTATGTTTTAGGCGAATGACAAAGTTTGACCCATATTCTTCGCATAACTCATAAATATCAGGTGTTGCAAATCCACTATCTCCACGCACTAAAATATCTGTCGTAGGGACTGCTTGATTGTAATGATCTAATAACGGTTCAAGAAACTCTTTAACTCCTTTAGACGTGTATTGATTTCCTGAACGAAGTTTAGCTTTTAAAAAATCGCCCGTTAATCCACCGAATGCGACTAATGGATGATAACCGTTTGTTCGATAGTGGGCATTATAATCTGTTGTTCCTGAATACCGAAGGTATCAGAGTGTGTAGAATCCAAATCAATAATCATATTCATATCATTGCGAACAAATCTCGCTTGGTCAATTAATGTTTGATTAAAGGTTTGTAAATCATTAATCGTTTGGTCTGTAATGCGATCAAGAAACCGAGAGATAGTCGGTTGAGAAGCCAAACACTCTTCTTGTAATAGAGTTTGTAATACTGGATCATATTGTAAGATAGTCGCAGACGAATCAGCTTTATAGCCAGCAATTAGTTGAAGAATTAGTTGTTTTAAAATTTTATGGTTAGTGTGTTTCCAATAGCGACGATTTTCATTATATGAATGAGTTTTTTTGACAATTCTTCAAAATGAAAAGTATCCATTAATTCATCAACTAAATTAATCCTGAATCACTCGATAAACGACCACCTGTATGAGAGACATATAAATGGTTATTGAATTTCATTGCTTTTTCTTGTAAAGTAATCATTGAGAGAACCCCTTTCTATTGGTTGGTTGTGATGATATAACCATAGCAGAAAGGGGTTCTTTTTCATCACCTAATGGGTGATAAAGCAAATTAGTTTAAACGCTGTAAAATCAACATCGATTAGTATTTTTAGAAAAGCTATGAATTATTCAGGATACATTTGATTTATTAGGAATATGGGGGTGCAATAATTATATAGAAGATCTATGTTTACTTACAAATCTATAAAAACAGATAAGAAACACATTAATAGGTGGGGACTTTAATAGTAACGCCATCTGGGATGAAAAATATAAACGACGAACTCATTCAGGGGTGATGAACTGGCATCTATTGGTTTGGTAAGTACTTACCATTCCTTAACAGATACTGTCGCTGGATCAGAAAAATATGCGACATATTATATGTATCGTCATAGTCATCGACCTTATCATATTGATTATTTTTTTTGTAAGAGAGAATGGGTAGACAACCTGACTATTGGTATTTATAAAGATTGGATTTTGCATAGTGATCATATGCCTATTTTTTTAGAGATAGACCGTGAGAATAGGGTTAAAGAAGAGATGGAAAGTGTAGACTGAAAAATAGAATTTTATTGAAATTAGACTTAACGAATTTATAAAAGATGAAGTTTCCTTATACTAAAAGATGCGAGAGTACCAAAATCCACCATCTAAGAAGAGTTGAGTTTCCTTATACCAAAAGATGCGAGAGTACCAAAATTACCCCGAATACAAAAGATGCGAGAGTACCAAAATATCGAGTTCGAGTTTCCTTATACCAAAAGAGAGTACCCTTAAAAGAAGTTTCCTTATACCAAAAGATGCGAGAGTACCAAAATATCAAGGTGTGGGAAAAAAGTTTCCTTATACCAAAAATGCGAGAATGATACCAAAAGATGCGAGAGTACCAAAAGCGAGATACCCGAGTGTCAGATTTTTTTCCTTATACCAAAAGATGCGAGAGTACCAAAATTATATCCTTTAGATCAAGCCGAAAAAACGTTTCCTTATACCAAAAGATGCGAGAGTACCAAAATTAATCAAAAAATATTTCCTTATACCAAAAGATGCGAGAGTACCAAAATATAATCCAGAAAGAAAAATGCAATTAAGACGTTTCCTTATACCAAAAGATGCGAGAGTACCAAAATCCAATCCAATTCAAAGTTAATCTCGTCCCAGTTTCCTTATACCAAAAGATGCGAGAGTACCAAAATACACTGGGGATCAATCGTTGTTATGGGAGAGTTTCCTTATACCAAAAGATGCGAGAGTACCAAAATAACCTTGTTCAACGTTTTCATCTGCAACAAGTTTCCTTATACCAAAAGATGCGAGAGTACCAAAATTGCTATTATATGCACGATCAAAGTATAAAAGTTTCCTTATACCAAAAGATGCGAGAGTACCAAAATCAGGAGCCCTTCCTACAGGGCTACCTAGAGGTTTCCTTATACCAAAAGATGCGAGAGTACCAAAATCAACGTTATCAAAAGCACAATTTGAAGATGGTTTCCTTATACCAAAAGATGCGAGAGTACCAAAATAGCACAAAGCTGGAATATGATAGCAATCGAGTTTCCTTATACCAAAAGATGCGAGAAGTACCAAAATAATGCTTCGTTTTTTAATTCAAACATAACTGTTTCCTTATACCAAAAGATGCGAGAGTACCAAAATCCTAAGGTAAGCTTTCCCCATCGGGGTGGTGTTTCCTTATACCAAAAGATGCGAGAGTACCAAAATAATCAAATACGTTACTAAACAGATGAATGAGTTTCCTTATACCAAAAGATGCGAGAGTACCAAAATATTAAGAAACCGAAAGCATCTTTCAATCCAGTTTCCTTATACCAAAAGATGCGAGAGTACCAAAATGGATTGAATTGGATTTAAATCAATTACTTAGTTTCCTTATACCAAAAGATGCGAGAGTACCAAAATCTGCAGACTTGACCGCCATACCAACAAGTGGTTTCCTTATACCAAAAGATGCGAGAGTACCAAAATTGAAGTAGTAGAGTTAGGAAGCAACAAAAAGTTTCCTTATACCAAAAGATGCGAGAGTACCAAAATAGGAATCGAAACAATCAAAGAGTTACAACGGTTTCCTTATACCAAAAGATGCGAGAGTACCAAAATCCACGTTATCAAAAGCACAATTTGAAGATGTGTTTCCTTATACCAAAAGATGCGAGAGTACCAAAATTACGCTAAGTTCCATCTTCATTCCTTTATTGTTTCCTTATACCAAAAGATGCGAGAGTACCAAAATTAAGGGTGGGTTTAGGCATTGTTTTAAGATGTTTCCTTATACCAAAAGATGCGAGAGTACCAAAATACGCCACTTTTGTTAATGCTATTAAACAGAGTTTCCTTATACCAAAAGATGCGAGAGTACCAAAATACGTATCACCTTTCGCCTTATTTACCTTTAGTTTCCTTATACCAAAAGATGCGAGAGTACCAAAATTGGTGGAAACAAAAAAATGTTTATCATCGTGTTTCCTTATACCAAAAGATGCGAGAGTACCAAAATCGAACTACGAAGAAGAAAAAAATAAGTATAGTTTCCTTA
Source organism: Carnobacterium iners (assembly GCF_900177385.1). Classification (NCBI taxonomy): domain Bacteria; kingdom Bacillati; phylum Bacillota; class Bacilli; order Lactobacillales; family Carnobacteriaceae; genus Carnobacterium; species Carnobacterium iners. The sequence continues at coordinate 2,507,932 of NZ_FXBJ01000002.1, read as the reverse complement.
TACCAAAAGATGCGAGAGTACCAAAATAATGCTAAGTCTCAAACTGATTTAAAAGGTGTTTCCTTATACCAAAAGATGCGAGAGTACCAAAATCTTTTACAGTATTAGACAAGGAGACAATGAGTTTCCTTATACCAAAAGATGCGAGAGTACCAAAATACCTAAGATCTTCGGAGTTGAGACTATCAAGTTTCCTTATACCAAAAGATGCGAGAGTACCAAAATAACATATACAAAGGCAACTCAATTTAATTGGTTTCCTTATACCAAAAGATGCGAGAGTACCAAAATTACACTAGATGATTTAGACCACCTAGAAACGTTTCCTTATACCAAAAGATGCGAGAGTACCAAAATGTATTAGGATAACCAAAAGCCTCCATTAAGGTTTCCTTATACCAAAAGATGCGAGAGTACCAAAATGCAATACAACAAAAATGAAGACATGAATGAGTTTCCTTATACCAAAAGATGCGAGAGTACCAAAATCCACCCATTGCCATGAATATAACTTCTTCTGTTTCCTTATACCAAAAGATGCGAGAGTACCAAAATCTTATAGTAAAACAATGCCTTCTCGAATATGTTTCCTTATACCAAAAGATGCGAGAGTACCAAAATCTTATAGTAAAACAATGCCTTCTCGAATATGTTTCCTTATACCAAAAGATGCGAGAGTACCAAAATGCCTGTATAGATAAGCCTAGAACATCAGCTGTTTCCTTATACCAAAAGATGCGAGAGTACCAAAATCATTGGCTGAAGATGTTAAGTTGCAAAGATGTTTCCTTATACCAAAAGATGCGAGAGTACCAAAATATCAACAGCAGAAAAGAGTATTCTCATACTGTTTCCTTATACCAAAAGATGCGAGAGTACCAAAATACGGGCTTGATAAAACTTACAAAGAAAGAGGTTTCCTTATACCAAAAGATGCGAGAGTACCAAAATCACACTTATGCTGTTTTGCCTATACCTAAGGTTTCCTTATACCAAAAGATGCGAGAGTACCAAAATACATTTAAACGCTAAACCTGTTGTAAAAATGTTTCCTTATACCAAAAGATGCGAGAGTACCAAAATAATACAGTAAAATGATTGGATAGTATTTTTGGTTTCCTTATACCAAAAGATGCGAGAGTACCAAAATGGATATGAAATCAATGACGATAACAGAAAAGGTTTCCTTATACCAAAAGATGCGAGAGTACCAAAATATATCAACACTCCTTATCCGTTATGATTATGTTTCCTTATACCAAAAGATGCGAGAGTACCAAAATCGAGTAATAGGTCTCGTTGCTACTGCTTTAGGTTTCCTTATACCAAAAGATGCGAGAGTACCAAAATTTAGATCCGTTAACAAAAGTAGTCGGACTACTGTTTCCTTATACCAAAAGATGCGAGAGTACCAAAATATATGAGAGTGTCGGGTCTATATTAAAATCGGTTTCCTTATACCAAAAGATGCGAGAGTACCAAAATAGAGTTAACAAATCACCAATGAAGATAACTGTTTCCTTATACCAAAAGATGCGAGAGTACCAAAATAAGGTTAACTCTAGTAAACATGCTATCATTGTTTCCTTATACCAAAAGATGCGAGAGTACCAAAATACTTTAAAAATAAATCAATGGTCAATCCGAGTTTCCTTATACCAAAAGATGCGAGAGTACCAAAATCCATTGAAAGCTAAACAGATTGAAAAGATTGTTTCCTTATACCAAAAGATGCGAGAGTACCAAAATAGAACAAACAAAAAAAAGTTTGATGTTAAAGTTTCCTTATACCAAAAGATGCGAGAGTACCAAAATGATGTTTTTAAATTATCAGAAATGATTGATGTTTCCTTATACCAAAAGATGCGAGAGTACCAAAATGATGTAGTAATTGATTATATAACTTCAGAAGTTTCCTTATACCAAAAGATGCGAGAGTACCAAAATACTAATTAAACTCAATCAAGAATGTAAGGTGGTTTCCTTATACCAAAAGATGCGAGAGTACCAAAATAACTGAACAAGAAAAGCTATATTATATTAGTTTCCTTATACCAAAAGATGCGAGAGTACCAAAATTGTTTGGCATTTTAAACAGTACAATGACAGTTTCCTTATACCAAAAGATGCGAGAGTACCAAAATACTGACTGTCCTGTATCTTGTGCAACCTTAGTTTCCTTATACCAAAAGATGCGAGAGTACCAAAATCCATCGCCGAGGCTAACGGGGTAGGCATGGGTTTCCTTATACCAAAAGATGCGAGAGTACCAAAATCTATTGAACTTCAAATCGAGCTGTTGAATCGTTTCCTTATACCAAAAGATGCGAGAGTACCAAAATCGTATCTGCCTCTAGGCATTTTGACAACCAGTTTCCTTATACCAAAAGATGCGAGAGTACCAAAATTATAAGTAAATATTTTCTATCACAACCACACGGTTTCCTTATACCAAAAGATGCGAGAGTACCAAAATAGTAGCCTGAAGAAAACAAGTTAAATACTTGTTTCCTTATACCAAAAGATGCGAGAGTACCAAAATACAGTTGAAGGAACTTATGACGCATTAGATGTTTCCTTATACCAAAAGATGCGAGAGTACCAAAATCTTTATTTGTGGATAACGCTATCCTTTTTTGTTTCCTTATACCAAAAGATGCGAGAGTACCAAAATACTCCTGCATACATTAAACCTGCAGCAAAGTTTCCTTATACCAAAAGATGCGAGAGTACCAAAATCGTTCAATATTTGTTAGTTTCTTCTCGAAAGTTTCCTTATACCAAAAGATGCGAGAGTACCAAAATAGGGGCTGGAATGACAGACAATCAACCATCGTTTCCTTATACCAAAAGATGCGAGAGTACCAAAATGGTTCATGGTTAACAGTTGACCGTACACTGGTTTCCTTATACCAAAAGATGCGAGAGTACCAAAATTCCTCTTGTATACCAAGTGAGACTATAATTGTTTCCTTATACCAAAAGATGCGAGAGTACCAAAATAAAGGAGTGACTTTAGGTTTTCTTTTTGCTAGTTTCCTTATACCAAAAGATGCGAGAGTACCAAAATAGGATGCTGTTACTGTTTTATCTTTTGACCGTTTCCTTATACCAAAAGATGCGAGAGTACCAAAATGACATAGTATCTATTTTTATACCAGAATTAGTTTCCTTATACCAAAAGATGCGAGAGTACCAAAATCGTCTTTTCTCAAAATAATTGAATGAGCTTGTTTCCTTATACCAAAAGATGCGAGAGTACCAAAATGGTCCAGAAAACCTACCTATGGAACCAATGGTTTCCTTATACCAAAAGATGCGAGAGTACCAAAATAGATTAAATATTTTGACGGAATGGCATACCGGTTTCCTTATACCAAAAGATGCGAGAGTACCAAAATACATGGAATATGATATTAAAACATATAGAGGTTTCCTTATACCAAAAGATGCGAGAGTACCAAAATCATTATTGTAGTATAAGTACTTTGGGTTTGGTTTCCTTATACCAAAAGATGCGAGAGTACCAAAATCAGTTGCTTTTGAGATAGCATAAGTAGAAAGTTTCCTTATACCAAAAGATGCGAGAGTACCAAAATAATTTTTGAAACTGCCTAGCTCCATGTTCGGTTTCCTTATACCAAAAGATGCGAGAGTACCAAAATGGTACTTGACAGGAATGAAGAAGGTGAACCGTTTCCTTATACCAAAAGATGCGAGAGTACCAAAATAAGTTATTCCGTTTAGAAACGCCACCATAAGTTTCCTTATACCAAAAGATGCGAGAGTACCAAAATAGATACAAGTGACGCATTAAGCAGACACGTGTTTCCTTATACCAAAAGATGCGAGAGTACCAAAATTATCAGCTAAAAAGCTAAGAGATAAATATGGTTTCCTTATACCAAAAGATGCGAGAGTACCAAAATCAATCATACCGTTTAGTGGCGCTTTAGCTAGTTTCCTTATACCAAAAGATGCGAGAGTACCAAAATGGGTCACCATATTGAATTACTTCAAGAGGAGTTTCCTTATACCAAAAGATGCGAGAGTACCAAAATAGCAGTACAAGAATTGATGACTCACGATGAGTTTCCTTATACCAAAAGATGCGAGAGTACCAAAATCACTTAGTATACGTTTACCTGCACTAGCAAGTTTCCTTATACCAAAAGATGCGAGAGTACCAAAATGTTACCGACTACCATTTGATATTGAAAACGGTTTCCTTATACCAAAAGATGCGAGAGTACCAAAATGTGACTAGTTGTTTTTTGTAAATCAATCTTGTTTCCTTATACCAAAAGATGCGAGAGTACCAAAATAATAAGTTGCTACAATCCGAAACAGGTGAGGTTTCCTTATACCAAAAGATGCGAGAGTACCAAAATTCCTTTTGAAGCATTTTGACTTCATCTACTGTTTCCTTATACCAAAAGATGCGAGAGTACCAAAATGATGTAAGTGTAGAATAGTAAAACAAATAAGTTTCCTTATACCAAAAGATGCGAGAGTACCAAAATGGATTATGGTGGTCGTGGCATTAGTTACTGGTTTCCTTATACCAAAAGATGCGAGAGTACCAAAATCAATGGTGGAAACACTAGTTATCAAAGAGTCCTTATCTGTACCAAAATACCAAAAGATGCGAGAGTACCAAAATACCAATTTAATTATACCTTATCTTGTATTAAATTTTCAAAATATTTTTTTATATTGGCTGTAACTGCAGTTAGATCAACTATTACAGGAGTATTGGTAAGAATAAAAAGTGAGTAAACATAGATAAAAATAGATAAGTTATCCACAGTTTTTAAAGATAAAAGAACGGTTTCTTGCGCGTACTTATCCACAAGTATCATATACCAATTACAAGCATGTTGAAATGTTTCTTCAGACCAACTAGAAGGAATTTTTGAGATTAATTGATCTTTAACAGCATAACAAATAGTTTTATTTCTTATTTTTTCTTTGTAAACAATATTGGTAGGAAAAAGAGAAGGATTTTCTGTTTGAATAAAATAGAGAATCCCATTAGGAGACTGTTGAAGGTAATAAATAAAATGTTCTAATTCCTTATCTGAAAGCACCACTTCAGGAAATTGTATATAGATAATTAATTTTTTATCACTTATTGATTCTTCTAATACATTAATTTGAAGAATTAATTTTTCATAATGAGATAGTTGAGCAGAATTTTTTTTTGAAAAAGATAAGCTAGTTTGAATCCATTTTTTATCGAAAGGCAACAAAGTGTAGTGAGTTGTGTTTGTTTTTTGTTGAGTATTTAAAAAATCAACTTCTTCAATCAATTCTTCCCAGCTTTCAACTAATTGTTTATAAAATGGAGAAAACTCAAGATTAGTCAAAAATTCTTTTTCTTGTCGAATTAAAGCTTTCTCTAAACTAATAAATTTTGTTGGATCATTTGGAGAAAGAATTTGGAATAGAAAGTCTCTTCTTGGAATCAATGTTTGGTTTTCAAAAAGGTTTATTTGTATACCTTTATAGCTGAAGTAATCGCTAAAATATTCAACTAATTGACACCATTCTTTTTGCTCACCTTTTAAAATAGTCACTTTATCAACTAAGAATGAAGTTACTCGTACAGAGTCTTTAATGTGCCATTCCTTCATAAAATCACCATCGGATCTTCGGTAATAGCTTTTTCAGTAAGGGTTTTATCACCAACAAGCAAAAACATATTGCTGTATTGTTTTTCAGTCACAGCCATAGCCCGAATAGAACCATGTTTTGGGAGGTTATTTCTTAACCCCATCATATAATTATCTAAACTTGATCGATTTGGGAAAATTTTTGCGTAGACTGAAAATTGAACCATTGTAAAACCGTTATTAATTAAATACTTTCTGAATCTTGAATAAGTTCGTCGCTCACTTTTTGTATTCATTGGCAAATCAAAAAATAAAACTAAACGCATAATTCTATAAGGAGATGCCATTGGCAGGGTAAACCAATAGTTCGGTATTATTCTCATTCATTCCTTTAATAAAAGATTGAACAAGTATTTCAATCGCGTTCAGAATAGTTTGTTTTTGATTGCCAATCAATAGTTTGTTATTGCTAATTAAGTGAACAATTTTTTGTTTAGTTTTTAAGTCTAAATAAGTATCTTCTTGGCACATAATGCTGATCCATAAATCAATGACAGGACGAAAGGGTTCAATAAGGTCATCAGCTAAATTAAAAGCATTGTATTGGTTGTAATGCCCAATACCAAAAGAAGGTTGTAAACCCGAAGCCACAATTGTTCTAGCAACGGTTGAACGAAGGACAATATAACCATAATTTAAACCAGAGTTAATTCCGTCAAAGCTGTCTCGATCCCTAGTAAAGGAACTTCCAAACAACGTTTTAAAATAAAGTTTAGCAGCATGACCTTCACGATTCGTTTGATCAGAAAAGTTAACATCATCAGAATAACGATGCATTGCTTCAATTGAAGTAGAATCTTTTCTTAAATGAGCTAATACGGAAGCTTGATTCGCTATTTTTATTTGAATAATTTTTTGCCACATCAAGCCTTTCATTTCAGTAGACCATTTAACTTGCCTTTCCAGAACTCTAGAAGACTGATGATGACTATGAGGAGAAAGAGCATAAATATTGGGTAAGTGTTTTTCATCACAGAAAATTAAGAGAATATGGTAATCTGCTAATTTATTTAGCAAGCGGGCAGTTACAACGGTTTGCTGGTTATCGACAATGATTGTATGAATATCAGTAAGCGGTATCAAAATTTCCGTATCTTCTCGAATAACTTTTAAATTATCAAGATACAATCTTAAGTAATCAGATTTTTCAATATAGACAACACGCCAGCTCATTATTATCACTCCTTTTTCCAGAGTTATGTACAAAAAAAGCCCCATAAATGGGGCGATTTCGGCATAAAGCCTTATTTTGGTAGGTCCTCGCGACCCTTTGGTATAAGGAAGTCTTCCGTCGAAGACACCCTTATTATAACAAGGTTTATATATTTTGTAAACCCTTTATTAGAATTTTTTTCTTAATGTTATTCTTTTAAATAAGGACTAAATATTTCTATATCAATTGGATATTTGTTACCAAGAATATCGGTATTATATTTTTTTAAATAGTGCAAGGTACCAACTGCAATAAACTGTTGTTTATTACTTTTAAAAATAATATCTTCTATTTCTATTTTATTTCCGCGTGGCATAGCATCACCTTTAAATAACTTTTCATAATGAACGATTTTTTTAGTCTTTTCTTTAGTTGTTTCGTCTTCAACAGTTTCTAATTTATCGTAAGAAATCCTGTCATTTTTATATAAACTAAATTGAAATCCATAGCTATCATCTATTCTTTTATAGGGAGCATTACGACCATTTTCTCCATTATATAGATTCATATCAAGAGTATAGATACCATCTACTTTTCTAAACCAATTATAAGGTACTCCAAGGTATTTGTAGTTTCCATCTTCATTCATGTAAATATCCACACGAATACTTTTTCTACTTAATAAAACAACATCATTTTTAGCATCTTTATATTTATTTGAAATATTGACATGGATACCTAGTTTTCTATCTAGATACTTCAAGCTTTTAACTGGTACTTTTCCGTCTTTTAAAATAAAGCCGTGTTCTTTGTAAAAATCTTGGAAAGGATTGTCCGCATGACTATGTTCTTCCATGACTTTTCTGATTAATTTCCAAGTTTTCTCATCATGTTGGGCCATTAAAAAAAGATCAGAATCTTTTTCGATTCTTTTTTTGAGAGCTTCATAGCCTTTCTTATCCAACTGATAAATATTTTTTACTTTCCCGACAACGTATGTTTCATCATCTTTTTCGCGAGTAGAGTAGATGGTTTGATTAGACATTGTCCGATTGGGTTTACGATCAACTTTATGTGAATACTTAATTTTGTCCTGGTAATTTCTTAATGAGCTAACAAATTTAAGTGAGTTGTTGTCGAAAACTTGAGAGGCATTGATTAGTTCACCAGTTTCTGTATCAACGGCCACACCTTCAATAGTAAAAGTTGTTTGTTTCAGTTGCTTAAATAACGGCATTCGACCAACACCGGCAACGATCAAGGCATCGATAGCATGATGAAAATGACCTGCATCACGATCTTTACGCATGTTTGTTCGTTTTCTTAATGCAGCAGTGAAACTTCCACGAATCGATAAGACACCTGTTGGAATAGCGTTATTTCGATAAAAAGTACGAAGCGAGCTAGAAAAACTCCTCATAGCGTACTGGGTATCAACTAAATTCCGATTAATAAAGTCTTTTTGGACTTCCTCATCGTGTTGGACATCTCGTTGTTCTAATAAGTAGCCTAATTTTTTATTGCTAATTCGACGAGATTTAAATAAACTCAAACAATCAGCTTTAAACTCAACAAAAGAGCGTGTCGCTTTGCCACTTTGGAAATATTGGAAAGGGGTTAATTGGCCTTTTAATTGATTTTCTGCATGGTAAACGAGTACTTTATTTTGTTGGCTATCATCAAAGGAATAAGAAAGTGGAATGATATGGTCGACTTCAAAACGCGTAAAATCATAAACAATATCAGAAAGGGCGATAGACTTACCAGAATACACACATTTTCCATCTTGAACATCCCATAATTTTAACGCTAAATGTTGCTTGCCATTTAAATACAAGTCTTTTAAATTCTTCACTTCAAGTAGATCACAAATCTTTTTCTCAAATTTTCCTTGGTTCCTTTGGAAATTACTATAGTTCAGTCTTTCTTCATCGCTATTTTTTTCGCGAGCCATTTCAACGACAACATAGGCAAGTTCACCGTATTGTTCTCGGACAGCATTAGTGATTTTAATCGCTTCGCGATGAGCTCGTTTTGCGACTGTACTTAGAATAGCTTCATCATCGAATTGGATTTTAGTGCCATTTTGTAACTGTTCAAGACGGCTTTTTCCTAGTCCTCGTTCTGAGAAAATTTGCATTTGGTTTTTATTGGTTTCCCATAGCTCAGGCAAGATTAATTGTATCGCTTTTTTAGAAAGAGCATGGTATTCCTTAAAGGTTGTATCATTAATTAAAGCAGCCGTTACTTCTGGCAAGCTGTCATGATAGGTCGATTGAAATAAGTCTGTTAGCTGTTCTTCTCGACGAGTTAAGCTTTTTTCTGCGGTTAGAATATCGGCTATTTTATCCAAAACAGCGGGATTATCAAAAAAATCAGCGGGAACAGTAGAAATAGATTCCACTAATTTCCTTAATTTCTTAAATCCAATAAAATCTGTAAAAATCGGTTTATTGGTTTTTAAATCAATGCGAGCACCCTTTAAGTCTTCTTCAGGAATAGTCAGGTACTTTGCAATCCCATTTAATGTAATTTTTTTTCCGTTTTTTATGAATTTCTCAATCAGATACTGTTTATCGTTTACCGATAAAAGACTGACTTTTTCTTTTTTATCATTCGCATACCATAAATTATTCAAATCATTTAGCAGATTGTATAAATCAGCCGTGTAAGACATCTTAGCGATATGCAATTCTTCTGGAAAATAGGTACAACGTCCACGCATTTTATTAATCATCGTTTCGTGTTTAAGTTTTCCATCTTCACCAATAAAATATTGTCCATAAGGAGTAGGAGATTTTTCAGAACCTGGGCCATCATAATACATCCGGCGACTATTAACTAAAGCTAAGTACGACTCTTTGAAGCTATCAGTAATTTCAGGATGAAATGCTTCTTGTTTTTCTAGAATAGCATTAGCTTCTTTGATATAATCAGTTGTCTTAAAGCGGTTCGTGTGATCACGTACGACTTCACCATTTTTTATTTTATCTAATTGGATTTCACAAATGTGACGGTCTTCTAATTTTTTTGCATTCTTTTTTAATTGCTCTTTAGTAGATAATTCACTGCCACTTGTTTTTTCATCTTCTTGTGGTGTATCCAATGTTGTCCCGCGGCGTTTAACTAAATGATACAGTGCAGCGGCTAGTTCCTCTTTCGTTACTTGTTCATAAAGAGCGTTGCGTCTTGCTTCATACGGATTGTAGTCTTGAATAGAGGTGCAAGAGAAGTTATTTTCTACTAATAATGTTTTCGTTCTTTCTAACCGGTGCTTTCTTCTTCTTTTTAACCGTCTTGCGCTGCGAAAACTCCGGCGATCTTCATTAGCATTTCTATTCGCTTCTTCAAATAAGCGAACACCAGCTTTTTTAATTTCTCCTGTTTCTTCATCGATAATTCCCCAACCAACACTAGAAACTCCGATATCTAAGCCTAGAACTAGTTTAGCCATTGTAAACCCTCCCATTTTATTAAGATGCTATTAGTATACCATTATTTTTAAAAAGAAAACGCTCGTTTTATCAAAAGTGTCCTATTTTTTTGAATAAAATAAAGTGGATTAAAGTAACTAATCTTTTATCCAAAACAGAACTTTTGAAAGCACTTAAAAAGTGGTAAACTAACTGGATAAGACAATAAATGATTAGATTAAAAATGGAGACAAGGGGTCGAGATAAGTGCGAATATTACATACAGCCGATTGGCATATTGGGAAAATTGTAAATGAAGTATCTATGTTAGAGGACCAAGAATTCTTTTTAGAACAATTAATTGAAAAATTGAAAAATTTAGATGTAGATGTATTGATTATGGCAGGAGACTTATATGATCGAGCTTTCCCGCCAAAAGAAGCTGTTACATTGGTAAACACAGTATTAACTCGGTTAATCAAAGAAATAAATATACCTGTCTTTATTATCGCAGGAAACCATGATAGCAACGAGCGTGTGGAGTATGGCGCAAGCTTATTTGAATCAAGTAATCTTTATATAGAAGGAACCGTTAAAGAAGAGACGAGAAAAGTGACGATTCAAGATACGAACTTTTACTTATTGCCGTTTGCAGATCATGTTTACATTCGTGAATTATTAAAAGATGACTCTATAAAAAATTTAGAAGACGCAACAAGGGCTCAAATAAATAAGATAAAAGAAACAATGAATAAAGAAGAAACGAATATTATTATCGCTCATGGTTTTGTCATTAATATTTCTGAGGACAGTTTTGAAACGACTGATTCAGAGCGACCACTGAGTATTGGGACAGCAGAGTATGTCAATGTAGAAATGTTTGAAGACTTCGACTATGTTGCATTAGGCCACTTACACAAGCCGCAAAAGGTAAAACACGATAGAATTCGCTACAGCGGATCTATTTTAAAGTATTCTAAATCAGAAACCAAACAAAAGAAACAAGTCTCACTGGTAACAGTGGAAAAAGGAAGCGTAGAGATTGAACCTATTTATTTAAAACCTTTGCATGACATGCGTGTCGTTAAAGGCTCATTTGAAAACTTAATGACTCAAAAATCAGACGATTATGTTTTTTTTGAGTTACTGGATGAAACGTTTATCATGGATGCCATGAATCAGTTACGAAGAAGATTTCCAAATGCGATGGGCTTAGATTATATAACTAAGAAAAATGACAATCAAGTTTATCAAACAGGTAGCCAAAAAAGCTTGAAAGAAACGCCACTAGAAGACTTATTCAGTAAATTTTATCAGCAAGTCAAACAAAAAGAGCTAGCAGCTGATCAAAAAGAAATCGTTGAAAGTATCTTACACAAATTAGGAGGCAATAATAAATGAGACCACTGAAATTAACATTAAATGCTTTTGGTCCTTATAAAGGGAAAGTTGAAATTGACTTCACTCAGTTTAATCAAAAAACTCTCTTTTTAGTTAGTGGCCCAACAGGTGCAGGAAAAACGACTATTTTTGATGCAATTGCTTATGCATTATATGATGAGGCAAGTGGAACAAGTCGAGGAAAAGATTCATTTAAGTCTCAATTTGCTACAGATGACGATCTTTGTTACGTAGAATTAGAATTTGAATTAGCTAGGAAACTCTACTACATTAAACGGTCTCCTGCTCAAAAAGGACCCGGCTCACGAAAGATAAAACAGCATGATTCAAAAGTTGAATTCATTCATGGTAAAAATGTGACTACCAAAATACCGATAGCCAATCAAGAAATCAAAGACTTGCTATCGTTATCTTATGAACAATTTAAACAGATTGTTATGCTGCCTCAAGGCGAATTTAAAAAGATGCTGGAATCAAATAGTGCAGACAAAGAAAAAATATTTCGTAATATTTTCCAAACAGATAGGATGAACGAGTTCCAAATGAGTCTAAAAGAAGAAGCTCGATTATTAAAATCAGATGTCGAGCAAAGTGATAAAGTAATGGAGCAGTTTGTAAGCTTTATTTTTCCACAAGATAATCATGCGTTAGCCGAAGCAATAGCATTAATGGATATCGCCCAATTATTAATCGAACTGGATAAATCAATTGATAGTTCTAAAGAAACCATTCAAATTTATGCTAATGAGATGGACCGATTCCGGAAAAAAATACAGCAAAATCAAGAACGAATAATAGACTTAACAGAATTAGAACAATTAGAAAAGATAAAAACTGAGTTAGTAGAATTAGAAAGCGAGACAGAAAATAAACGAGTAAAAATAAAGCAGAATGAACAAGCACAACGATTAGTTAGCTACAAAGAAGAAAAAGAAAAGACGGCTAAAGAAAAGCTACGATTAGAAAAAGAGTTAAAGGCGGCTGAACAAGATTTGACAGGAACAGTGCTTGCTCTGAGAGAAAATAAAGAAGAAGTTGTAGTAGCAGAAGAGAATTATGCTACTTTATCAGAAAAAAGAGAAAAAATAATAGAATTAAAACAAGAAGAGAATCATATAAAAGCCATTGAACTAAAAAAAATGAAGATAGTTGCCTTAGAAAAAGAAACGATACAAGTACAACTGGATAGTGAAAAACAAACAGCATCACTAGTGGATCACAAAGAACAACTAGAGAAAAATAAGCAACTAGCCTTAGAAATTAGTCAAGCTAGAAATAGCGTAGCGGTTATACAAAACGAATTAGCAGAATTAAAAGAAGAGCAAACAAAATCGGGCGCTAAACAAGCTCAATACAATGAATTGATCCAATTGATTGTACAAAAAGAAGAGAAAGTGCATTTATTCAAACTAGCAGATGCCAAATACATTGCTATCCAACAAGATTACCAGCAACAACAGTTACTGTTTAATCGAAATATCGCTGGTTTATTGGCTAGTGAATTAGAAGAAGGAACACCTTGTCTTGTATGTGGTTCGCTTGATCATCCTTTACCAGCAGCGCTATCTAAAGATGCTCTATCTAAAGAAGAATTAGAAGCGATAGAAATAGATAAGGATAACAGTTATCAGGAGTACACATTCTTAACAAATGATTTAGTCCATTTGAATGAGCAAATTAAAAAATATGAAGCGACTCTTCAAGTAGTTTCAGAAAAAGCACCAGAAAAACAAGCACAGTTAGCACTAGAACAACAAGCGCTAGATAAAAATAAAGTGAAATGCATGAAAGATAAAAAGTTATTAGAGCAATTAATTGAGCAAGAAGAAAATACCAAACAACAAATAGAAGATGAACAAGAACAAGAAAAACAATTAGTATCAACGATACAAGAATTGCATTCAGCTCAGCAACATATAAATAAACACATACAAGAAATAAAAAAAGAAGTGGAAGAAGCACAGACTCACTTAATTTACGGCGATATTAATCAAGTACAAACCACTCTCGAGCAGTTGATAACAGAGATTGGACAAATCGAATTTAATTATAAAAAAAGTTATGAGGAAAAAAATAAACTAGAAAAATTTGAAGCACAGTACAAAACAACGATTGATTCATTTAAAACGCAACTTAGTGCAAGTATGAAAAATGCTGAACTAGCCTTAGCTGCATTTGAACAGCAATTAAAAATAACTGGATATGCTGAACAATTTGAAGACTATTTAGTGGGAAATGAGCAGCTAAAAGAGTTGGTAACCGAAATTGCTGATTACGATAAAAAGGTCTGGGTTAACCAAGATAATCACAAGAAGCAAACACAAAAAGTAGCTGCTATGAAAGAACATTATTCAGTTGAAGATTATCAAGAAAAAATCAAAACCAAAGAAACGAAGCTAAAAGAAATAGATGAAAAGTATCAAGCACTGATTGGGATAACCAATAAGCATGAATCAGCTAATTTAGAAATAAAAAAACACTACAAATCTAAAGAAACACAACTAGAAAAATATCGTCTATATAGTGAGCTGTCAGAATTGGCAAATGGATCTAAGGAAACAGATTATATTTCGTTTGAACGTTATGTATTGGCTATTTATTTTGAAGAAATTATTCAAGCAGCCAATCTTCGTTTTACTCAAATGACTAACAATCGTTATTCTTTATTAAAAAGAGAAGAAAAAGTAAAAGGAGCTGGAGCGAAAGGTCTAGACTTAGATATATTCGATAATTATACAGGTAAGACAAGAAGTGTGAGAACTCTCTCTGGTGGAGAAAGTTTCAAAGCGTCGTTAGCCTTAGCCTTGGGACTGAGTGATGTCATTCAAAATCATAGTGGTGGGGTGAGCGTAGATACCTTATTTATTGATGAAGGCTTTGGCACGTTGGACTCAGATTCGCTAGATAGTGCTATCGAAACATTGTTTGATTTAAATAAAAAAGGTCGATTAGTCGGGATTATTTCGCACGTCGAAGAACTAAAGATGCGGATACCGGTTCATATTGATGTAACGAAAACGTCAGAAGGAAGTCAAATAGAAGTTAAGATGTAATGAGTTAGATCAAGTAACTAGCTTGTTTTCAATAAAAATAGACTCTTGATTCCTTAATAGGCAATCAGGAGTCTATTTTTATCGGAGGAAGACTAAGTTAGTAGTTTGCTAATTCAGATTCATTGTTGACATTAATAATATGAGCACCATTTCTGATATGTTGCATTAAATAAAGCATATTAGATTCAGAAACCGAAATACATCCAGCTGTTGCACCATTACCGTTTACGTGGACAAAAAATGCACTCCCACCATTAACACCATTGTTATAGTTTAATGTGATTCCGTATTTGTATTGTGTTTGGTAATCGCTCATATGCTCGTCTAAAGAACTTGAACTAACTCGCTCTTGCCAGGTATTGTATTGTGAATCGTCAGGATTACTAATCCAGTAAGAATTACCAGTAATTTGTCTATAAGCTAAGTTAGTCCCAGGATTTGGACCTGTACCAAAAGCAAAACCTAGTAAGTAAGCACCTTTAGGAGTACGACCGGAACCTTCGTATGAACTTCCTACGCCATTATAACCGACACGTCCTGGCATAGAGAGGACAGTTTGCCATTGCTCTCCGTTCTTTTCAAATAAATAAACAGTAGAACTTGATCCGTTTGCGACAACACCTATTATTTGATTGGTATAGTTACTCGTTGAAGAGCGTGCTATTGTGCCCTCTATTCCAACTTGTTGAGGAGGGATAATTTGACTTGCTGGGGTATTCGGTTGAGAATCAGTCTTATCTTGAGTTGTTTCTTTAGAAGTAGGAGTTGATTCACTAATGCTCGTTACTTCTTTTATTTCTTCTTTTTTAGTTTCATTGATTTGTTTTAATTCAGTTTCTTTGCGCTCTTTTTCTCTCTCTTCTTTTTCTTTTGTTTCTTTTCTATCAAGTTCTTGTTCAATAGCGGCGCATGCGTTAATTAAACTAGTTTTGAATGATTCACTAGATAAGGATTCAAGTTTTTCTTTAAACCGATCATATTCAGAACGGGAGATGGTTTCTTTTATTGTTAGTTTATCATAATCTTCAAAAAAAAGAAGAAGCGCTTGTTTTACAACAAGTTGCAGCTTACTCTGTTCGATTATCTCATTAAACTCTTTGAAAAAAAGAGGGTGAGTAATTTTAAAGAATACTAACTCTTTCTCTTCTTTAGAAAATTCAATGTCATCACTTGTAATTTTTTCGTTTTTAAATTTTTTATGTATAGAAGACTGAATGGAAAATAGTTGTTTAGCAGTAGCTATTTTTATCGACTGTTTATCCACACTCTTTTGCTGGGTTTCGCTTAACTGTAAGGCGGATACTATTTTAAGAGAAGTCTCCGCTCCTTTGATTTTTTCTTTTGTAATTGATTCGCTTAAAAGATCTTCTTTTTCGTTTAGATACAACAATTTTGTTTTCTTTTTCACAAGGATTAATGCCGTATTTATTTCTTTTTGTATTTCTTTGGCTTTTACGTTTATATTGTAGCGATAAAGATTTATCCCACCCAAAATTATAAATACGATAAGTACAATTGCGATAGAGAGTTGTTTCTTTTTTCTTCTCATTTTCTAACCCCTTTTTTTATCTATCAAGTTTAAATTGCGTAACCAAATAATCGTTTCGCTTCTTAATCCTATGATATAACGAAAGACTTTTAATTGCTATGTCTAATTTATTTTGTAAAATAATAATAAGATATTCTGGAATAGACTGTTATTTAATCTGTTTGTAACAATACCTATTGAATTGTTATTTCAAAGGTATCGTTTAATCAATCTAATAATGCTATACTGATAAGGTTGGAAAACATAACCAGATAGATTTGAAGGAGGTACATTTTTGAATAAAAAATTAACTACTGGATTGGTTGCAGCGATGTTGCTTGCAGGTCCTTTTGTAATGCCTACAATGGCTAATGCTGAAAGTGTACAAAACTTAGAAAGACTAAAACAAGAACTTAACACAAAATCAAATGACTTAGACTCTAAAATTAAAAACCAAGAAAATAAATTAACTAGCCTAGAATCAAAAAAAGCTGAATTAGAAAATGATGTTACAAAACTACAAACAAATATAGACGAAGTGATTATTAAATTACACGAACAAGAGAAGAAATTAAAAAAATCGAAGGAAAATATTGAAAAGTTACAAAAAGAAATTGAAGCATTAAAAGAACTAATTGCACAAAGAGAAGAAAAACTTCAAAATCAAGCACGAGTTATTCAAACAGATGGGCGATCATCTAACATGGTAGAAATGGTCGTTACTGCTGAAAGTTTATCTGATTTAATCGGACGTGTTGGTATAATCAATCAACTGGTAACAGCTAATAAAGAAATTGTAACAGCACAAGAAAATGATAAAATAACGTTGGAAGTAAATGAAAAAAAAGCTGAAGTTGAAAAAGTAGCAATAGAAAAGTTGAAAAGTGGCATTGAAGTTGCTAAAAATAATTTAGTTGCTCAAAAAGCCGAAATGGATGACAATATTGTTCAATTAGCTGTTCAATACAATCTAACAGAATCAGAAAAAGATACATTTATTAACGAGCAAAAAATTGTTGCTACAAAAACGAGTGTCTTATCCGAAGAGCTTCAACAAGAAAAAACACGAATTTTTGAAGTAGAGCAAGCTCGTCAAGTGGAAATAGCATCAAAACAAGCAGCAGCAAGGGAATCAGCAAAAAAAGAGGAACAACGATCAGTAGCTTCTTCAAGTAGTAACACGCAAGCACCGCAAGTCCCACAAGCGCCATCAATTGGGGCGACAAAACCAACGGGCTCTAGCAACGGAGCCGGATTTGTTCGTCCAAGTAATGGTGTAGTAACGTCGCCTTATGGTTACCGTGTCCATCCAATTACTGGAGAACATACTTTACATGGTGGAACAGATTTTGGTGGTAATGGAGCTATTGTGGCTGCCCAAGGTGGAGTAGTTGAAGTAGCAGGATACGATTCTGGCTGGGGAAACCATGTTACTATTAACCATGGTAATGGCTTGAAAACGCTGTATGCTCATATGGTATCCGGTAGTCTAGCAGTAGCGCCTGGGCAAAATGTTTCTCAAGGACAACATTTAGGCATAATGGGTACAACGGGTTCATCAACGGGTGTTCATTTGCATTTCGAAGTTTACGTGAACGGGAATCGTGTTAATCCAGCCTCTTATTTAGGCTTGTAAAAATTAAAAAATCTCTCTATAAAAGAAGAGATTTTTTTAATAGGGCAAAAGAGTTAATGAATGGCATGAATTGGAGGATTTAAAAAGATGGAAACAATCTCATCAGCCAAAAATGAGCGGGTAAAATCGTGGAAAAAGTTGCAAACGAAAAAGGGACGTGAAAAAACAGGAGCTTATCTCATTGAAGGTTTTCATTTAATAGATGAAGCAGTAAAAAATCAAGCATCTATTTTGGAAGTCATGATAAGTGAAGACTTAAAAGAATCAGCAACGATTTCTCTACCTGAAGATAAGAAAGTTCTTATTTCAAAAGAAATTTCTAAGCAGCTGAGCGAAACTCAAACAACTCAAGGGATTTTTGCTGTTGTTGAAAAAAAAGACAGTTCACGAATACCTATACTAGAAAAACCTTATTTATTTTTAGATAATGTTCAAGATCCTGGCAATCTTGGAACCATGATTCGAACAGCTGATGCAGCAGGCTTTGGCGGTGTTGTTTTAGGTAAAGGAACGGTTGATTTATATAATAATAAAGTGATCCGTTCGATGCAGGGGAGTCATTTTCATATCCCTATTTTCCGAGATGAGTTAACTAAGTGGTTTGATTTATTTAAGAATGCAGGCTTTCCTGTTTATGGAACAGAATTAAACGAGTTAGCTGTTTCTTATCGAGATATTCCACCGCAAGCGATTTTTGCCGTAGTAATGGGCAATGAAGGAAATGGAATGGACAAAAAGTTATTAGAAAAAACAACAAAGAATATCTATATTCCTATTACGGGTCAAGCAGAATCGCTAAATGTAGCGATAGCTGCTGGTATTTTAATGTTTGCTTTAACAAAATAAATAATTTATGAATAGCTGTACTTAACATATTAAGTTTTAGTTACAATAGCTAAAATTAACTTATAAGGCTTCTCAATCAAATAAAAAAAGTGTATCATGTAGTTTACTAGGAAGAAATTTCTAAACTCTATAGAATAGAAAAGGAAGTCTGTGAATGTCTGAGCTGAAATGGAAGCAAGATTTAGAATATGTAGCCTTAATTGAAGATTTACTCGATCGTGAAGAAGTAAAAAAACTAAAAGAGTATACCCAACATCACTTTACAACACGTCTAGAACACTCGATTAGCGTTTCTTATCTTAGTTACCGTATTGCAAAAAGATATGGTTTAGATACTAGATCAACTGCACGTGCTGGTTTACTTCATGATTTATTTTACTACGACTGGAGAACAACAAAGTTTAATGAAGGAACTCATGCTTACGTTCATCCACGTATGGCTTGTGAGAATGCTAAGAAAATTACTGAGTTAAATGAATTAGAATGCGATATCATCATCAAACATATGTGGCTAGCAACAGTAGCCTTACCGAAATACAAAGAAAGTTACATCGTAACTTTTGTAGATAAATATTGCGCTGTAAAAGAAGTAGCGGTTCCTTTGTCTGGAAAAGTAAATAATCGTTTGAAAAATATGTGGGCAAGACTAAAAACTGTCCAAGCATAGGCTGAAATCTTAAAAAGCTAATCGAATGAATAGAATAAAAAGTTTTCTCACCATATAATTCGGTGAGAAAACTTTTTTCTGATATAAGTAGGTTAGAGTAAGAAAAAAAATCCAATAAAAAAACTAGTTTACTTACTATGAATAACCAAAAATGATATAATAAAATAAAGAGGTGAGCAAATACTATGGCAATAAAAGAAGTAGATCAAAAAAATGAATGTGATTCTAAACAAAAAGAAATCTGTCCTAAGTTTGAACGCACGTTTTCTATCTTAGGAAAAAAATGGATGGGTCTAATCATTGATGTGTTATTAGAAGGACCCCAGCGATTTAAAAATATTGCTTCAGCTATCCCTAATGTTAGTGATCGAGTGCTGGTAGAACGCTTAAAAGAGCTAGAACAAGAGGGACTAGTCTTGCGGACAGTTGATCCCAATGCTGCTATGCGAGTAGCCTATAGTTTGACTAATAAAGGCAAAGACTTAAAAGACGTTATGAAAGCTGTACAAATTTGGGCTGATGTTTGGGTTTGTGTGGAGGAGTCTAATTTCTAATAATTGCTTGACTCTCTGTCATCCTTTAGGTAAACTGATTTAGGATGAAAAAATAAAATAGATAATTAAAAATGATAATGGAAAAAAGTAATTTGGTATAATCTAAAAGAGAGAACAAATACCCGAGGCTGAAAGTATTTGTCTAGAAGACCAAATGAACATTCACTTCCGTAGTTGACTTTGGAATTTACGTTAGGTAATGAAAAAAGATCCGGTATACGCCGTTATGTAAATGAAGTGTAGATTTAAGCTTGGTTTAAATCTAAACAAGGGTGGTACCGCGATATGTAGCCTCGTCCCTTTTAAGGATGAGGCTTTTTTTGTGTCTAAAAATAGATAAAATAAAGTACAAAAAAGGAGAACGGTATGGAGTTAAAACAAAAATTAGAGGCTTTGAAAGAAGAAGCCCTTGAAAAAATTGGTCAAGCAAAAAGTCTTTCTTTGCTTGACCAAGTCCGTGTTGCTTATTTAGGGAAAAAAGGTCCCATTACAGAAGTACTAAGAGGGATGAAAGATGTTTCAGCACAAGAACGCCCTATCATTGGTGCAGCAGCTAATGAAGTTAGAGACGCTATAGCCATTCAATTAGAAAGTCAAAAAGCAATATTAGAGTTAGAAAAAATTAACCGTGATTTAGCAAGAGAAGCTATTGACGTAACTTTGCCAGGTAAACAAGTTTCAACTGGACAATCACATGTATTAACGCAAATTATGGAAGAGATAGAAGATTTATTTATTGGAATGGGCTACCAAGTCATCGAAGGGCCAGAAGTTGAAGAAGACAAATACAATTTTGAACGAATGAATTTGCCTAAACACCATCCAGCTCGTGATATGCAAGACACTTTTTATATTACCAAAGATACGTTACTGCGCACCCATACTTCACCTGTTCAAGCTAGAACGATGGATAAACATGATTTTTCTAAGGGACCACTAAAAATGATTAGCCCTGGTAAAGTTTACCGAAGAGACAGTGATGATGCTACTCACTCACATCAATTCCATCAAATTGAAGGTCTAATTATTTCAGAAGCGATAACAATGGCCGATTTAAAAGGCACACTAGAAGTTTTTGCTAAGAAGTTATTTGGTGCTGAACGTGAAATCAGACTGAGACCAAGTTATTTCCCTTTTACTGAGCCATCTGTAGAGGTTGACGTAAGTTGCTTTAAGTGTGGGGGATCTGGATGTAATGTCTGTAAGCAGACAGGTTGGATTGAAATTTTAGGTTCAGGAATGGTCCATCCGAATGTTTTAGAAATGGCGGGTATTGATTCTACTAAATATAGTGGGTTTGCTTTTGGCTTAGGGCCAGATCGTGTAGCGATGTTAAAATATGGAATCGATGATATCAGACATTTTTATCAAAATGATGTTCGTTTTCTAAATCAATTTAAGGTAAAGGAGTAAACTCATGAATGTATCGTATCAATGGTTATCAGAGTATTTAGATTTAACGGGTATCACACCTGAAGGTTTAGCAGATAAAATGTCACGGACAGGTATCGAGGTAGAAGATATTTTTGTTCCAGAAACGGGCTTGAAAAAAATTGTTGTCGGTCATGCTATTAAGGTAGAAGATCATCCGGATTCAGACCATTTACACGTCTGTCAAGTAGATATTGGCGAAGAAGAATTATCACAAATCGTTTGTGGTGCTCCAAATATTGCAACAGGCCAAAAAATTATTGTTGCTTTACCAGGTTCAAGAATTACAGGCAATATGAAAATTAAAAAAAGTAAAATGCGTGGTCAAGCATCGAACGGAATGGTTTGTTCTCTATCAGAATTAGGCTTTTCTGAGAAAGTCGTTCCTAAAAAATACGCAGATGGGATTTACGTATTACCCGGTGAAGCTATTCCTGGAGAGCCAGTCTTTTCTTATTTAGCAATGGATGATGCTGTTTTAGATTTATCTATTACACCTAACAGAGCAGATGCATTAAGCATGCGAGGAGTTGCTCATGAAGTAGGGGCTATTTACGATAGAAAACCTCTTTTTAAAGAGGTTCTATTAAATGAAATGGAAAATGAAAAAATAGCAGATTATATTAATCTAGCGATTGCTGATAAAGAAGATACACCTTTTTACAGTATGCGAATCATTAAAAATGTGAAGATTGCTGAAAGTCCAATGTGGCTTCAAACGAAGTTAATGAATGCAGGTATTCGTCCTTTGAATAATGTTGTTGATATCACAAATTATATCTTATTAGAATATGGCCAACCTCTACATGCATTTGATTATGATCGACTAGCATCAAAAAAAATTCTTGTTCGCCGAGCAGCAGAAGGCGAAAATTTGGATACACTAGATGGTGAAACTCGTCAATTAACAAGCGAGATGATTGTGATTACAAACGGTGAAAAACCAGTAGCATTAGCGGGTATTATGGGTGGATTGGGAACAGAAATTCAAGAAGATACAGTGAATATTGCATTAGAGTCAGCTTTATTTGAACCAGTAGCTATTCGTAAAACAGCTAAAGAACTTAACTTACGTAGCGAAAGCAGTTCTCGTTACGAAAAAGGCATTAACCAGGCAACGATTCTATCTGCTAGTGCTCATGCAGCAGCTTTAATAGAAGAATTAGCAGGTGGTAGTGTTGTCAGTGGAGCAGCTGTTGTTTCCAACATAGAAGTAGAAAATATACTTGTTTCTATTACGTTAGAAAAACTAAATCGCTCTTTAGGAACAGCTATAAAGACCGATGAAGTTCTATCTATTTTCAAACGCCTAGGCTTTAGTGTTAGTGAAGAAAATGGATTGTTTGAAGTATCTATTCCACCTCGTCGTTTGGATATTTCAATTGAAGCAGATTTGTTAGAAGAAGTTGCTCGTATTTATGGCTACGACAATCTTCCTTCAACTTTGCCGATTATTGAATCTACTCCAGGTAAACTAGATGACAAACAACGAATCGTCCGTCATACCAGACATTACCTAGAAGGATCAGGACTATCTCAAGCGATTAGTTATGTTCTTACAACGCCAGAAAAAGCTGGACAATTTGTTATGCGTGAAAGTGACGCTACTAAATTGGATTTCCCAATGAGTGAAGATCGTAGTACCTTAAGAATGAACCTTGTTAGCGGACTACTTGATAATGTCCACTACAATACGGCTCGTAAAAATACTGACGTAGCTTTATATGAAATTGGACGCGTCTTTTATAAGAACGAGGGCAGCTTATTGCCGATAGAAGAAGAGCATCTTGCGGGTGTTTTAACGGGTTCATTACTAGAAAATAGCTGGCAAGAAAAAGCTGGGAAAGTAGATTTTTTCAATTTAAAAGGAATAGTCGAAGGATTATTTGAAACATATGGTTTAACAGAACCCTTAACATTTATAACAGATAAAGACCGTGAAGGGATGCATCCTGGCAGAACAGCGGCCATTTATTTGGGAGAGCAATCGATCGGTTTTATCGGTCAAATTCATCCTTTAATGGCTAAAGAATACGAAATAAAAGAAACGTATGTCTTTGAATTAAATTTGCATCCCATTATTGAAGGAGAAAAGCACCCGACTATTTACGCGGGTATTCCAAAATATCCAGGTATGACAAGGGATATCGCTTTACTAGTTGATGAAACCATTACGAACCAACAGCTAACAGAATTGATTCGCGAAAAAGGCGGGAAATATTTAAGACAGGTTCGCTTATTTGATTTGTACCAAGGAGATAAAATTAATGAAGGTAAAAAGTCACTAGCTTATACTTTATCTTATTTGAATCCCAAAGAAACATTAATAGAAGAAGAAGTCACAAAAGCCTTTGAAAAAGTCGTTCAGGCATTAGTTAAACAGTTTGATGCAGTGATTAGGTAATATTTATTAGCTTCAAAATAAAAAGAAGTTTTGCCTAACAGCAAAGCTTTTTTTATAAGTAAAAAAATTTAAAAAAGATAGCAGAGTTATGGTTACTGTGTTAAGGTAGTAAAAAACTATTTTTAAAAAATAAAAAAGAAGGTGAAATATGGGAGACGGACAGTTAAAAAAAGACGTTACAGGATTAACGGCTTTAACCGTCGTTGTCGGAACGGTTATAGGAGCTGGTATTTTCTTTAAGCCAACAGCGGTCTATGGAGCTGCAGGTGCACCAGGATTAGGTTTGCTAGCTTGGTTTATTGGTGGATTAATTACAATAGCTGGTGGATTAACAGTTGCCGAAATTGGCACAATCTATCCTGAAACTGGTGGGATGATGATTTATTTAGAAAAGGTTTATGGAAGATGGCTTGGTTTTTTAGTTGGATGGGCACAAATGATTGTTTATTATCCAGCTAATATCGGAGCATTAGCGATTATTTTTGCGACACAAGTAAGTAGTTTATTTGAATTATCAGAAAAAAGTATTGTTTCTATCGCCATTATAACCGCCATATCCGTGATGCTGCTTAATTTTATGGGAACCAAGTACAGTGGTCGTATTCAAACAGCCGCTACTATTTTAAAGTTAGTCCCTATTATTGTTATTATCATAGCTGGATTACTCTATCCTGGTGGTGGAGTCGTTCGCTTGTTGCCTTTTTCTAGTGTAGATCATCCTGTTGCTACAGGATTAGGCTCCGCTTTAATGGCCACACTATTTGCATACGATGGCTGGATAAACGTTGGTACGTTAGCTGGTGAAATGAAAAATCCAGGCAAAATATTGCCAAAAGTTATTATTGGTGGACTTTCAATCGTTATGGCTGTCTATTTAATGATTAACGTCGCTTATCTATTTGTTTTAGATAGTTCACAATTAGCCGGAACGGATACACCAGCTGCACTAGTAGCTTCTAAATTATTTGCTGGATTAGGTGGAAAACTGATAACTAGTGGTATTTTAATTTCTGTCTTTGGCGGAATGAATGGTTATGCTATTTCAGGTATTCGTATTCCTTATGTTTTAGCTACTCAAAAAATGCTGCCTTTTAGTGGATGGTTTAGTAAAGTAAGCAAACGGACAAATGTTCCAGTAAATGGAGGTTTATTTATTTTAAGTATCTCTGTTATTATGATTTTAACAGGCCAGTTTAATCAATTAACGGATTTGATTATCTTTGTTATTTGGATTTTTATTACTTTAACTTTTATAGCAGTTATGATTCTAAGGAAAACCAAACCTGATATTCATAGACCGTATCGTGTACCATTATATCCGGTTATCCCTTTGATAGCGATTATTGGTGGGTTTTATATTATTCTTAATACGGTTATTGTGCAACCTCAAAATGCCTTATTGGGAACGTTATTGACCTTGTCTGGTATACCTATTTATTTGTACACAAAGAATAAAAACAACTAAAAAGTAGGCTTCACTTCTTATTTAAAAGAGCGAAGCCTATTTTTAATGGGTTGGCTAATAAGGGAAGGATTAAATACCAACTAATTTTTTGGCTTTTTGTGTATTAGCAAAATGTAGTTTGGCGTATTTTCCTAATAAAGATAAGCCACCTCGTTTAAGTAATTTAGCTGCAACTAAATCAGCTTGACTACCAGCTCCAGACGGTATCTTCATACCTGCATCTTTTGTCATTGTTTTTAAACTAGTTAAAAAAGCATAGCGAGCAATAATAGAAGCCGCTGCAACAGCTAAATGGTGACTTTCTCCTTTAGTTTGGAAATAAAGAGTGTCTTTTATTTGATTGGGTTGATCGGCAATGTGTTTAAAATAAGTAGAGGGCAGTTCAAACTGATCAATCAATATACCGTCGGGAACAACAGGATGAATCTTAGCTAATACGTTTGCCAGAGCTTGGTTGTGTAGAACAGCTTTCATTTTACCCTGAGTCATAGTGGGTTGAATGACATTGTATTTTTCTGGTGTTACGGTCAATAAGCTATGAGGGAGAAAAGTAATCAAATCACTAGCTACTTTTATGATTTCAAGATCTTTCATATCTTTAGAATCTCTTACACCCAATTCTTTTAATAATGGAAACTGACTGGAATCAACATAAGTAGCTACTACTGTTAAGGGTCCAAAATAACTACCGTTACCGACTTCATCACTCCCAATAACGGACCACTGGTTAAAACCCTTTGGCAACGGAGTATTTAAATCCTTTTTAGTTTTTTTGTTTAAAGCGACTGACTGACTTTTATCAGCCCAAATAGCAGCCTCTTGCTGTGATGTAGAGCCTTGGAACAAAACTTTTCCTGAGAGATAAGCCGTAATATTAACGGTATTTTTTTTGGCAGCGAATAATCCACCTGGTGGAGTATTTGGTTTTAAAAAAGTAGCATACTCTTTTTTCATTTCTTGCAGTGTTTGAGATGAAACGGTTAGTACTTCTTGGGACATAAGTTCGTTCGTCCTTTCTAATGAAAATAAATACATTGGGTCTTATTATAGCATAAAGAACTATCTAGTTAATGATGGATAAGATTGATAAGCCAGAATAAATTGATTTTTACAAACGACTAAAGGGATAGTATAGAAATCCTTTGGTATCTAAATAAAGAAAAAGTAATTAGTTTTAACCGATCTTAATAAGACCTAACTGAGAAGTTAAAGAAAAGAAGTGTTACTCTTTTATCTTTCGTGGTAAAATAAGATAAATGTGATTTTTTTTTGGGGGGGTTCGTAATGTCTCACGGTAAGATTCGTTATAAAGTAACGATTGCGGGAAAAATATATACCATTATTGGCGCACGTCCTGAAGCTCATTTAAAATTAGTAGCTGAAACGGTCAATGAACAAATGCATCAAATTGAATCTTTATCTAAAGACTTAGATTCGGAAAGACGTGCTGTTTTAGCAGCTGTTAATGCTGTCTCTGACCAATTTGACATGCAAATTAAACTAGATGAACTTCAGAATAAGGTAAGTGAAATGGAAGCTAAATTAAAAGAAAATCAAGAATAAAGTAAAGCAGATTTTTGATTGAAGAGGGTGGAAAAATGTTAATGACGATTGCTCTATTAATTATACTAGCATTAGGTGCTTATGGCGGTGCCAGAAGAGGACTAGTACTGCAACTTGTAATAACGATAGGCTATTTTATTTCTTATTTTGTAGCGGCACAATATTATAAGGTCTTAGGAGAAAAAATAGATTTGCTTGTTCCTTATCCATCAGCTTCAGAAGGAACACAGTTCGTGTTTTATAATCAAGCAATAGGCTTTAATCTAGATCAAGCTTTTTATAATGGCGTCGCTTTTGTATTGATTTTGTTTGTTGGCTGGTTAGTGACGAGGTTTATTGGAGGCTTATTAAATTCATTAACGTATATACCTATAATAAAACAACTGAATACATTAGGTGGAGCAGTATTAGCTTTCATTGTGTCGTATACAGGAATTTTTTTAATGTTAGTTTTACTAACCATGTTGCCTTTCGTCGTGATACAAAATGCCTTTAATGATAGTCGTTTGGCACAAATAATTGTAGAAAGCACACCAATTTTATCGAAACAAATTTATGATTGGTGGATTCAAACAACCCTTTAATGACTAGTAAATAATTGACTGAGAAATCGTTCTTTAGCATTTAAAAGGACGATTTCTTAGTATCTAATTTAAGCAAAAAAGATGAACGAAGAGGTGAATACGATTAATAAAAAAATATTTCAAACACTAGAATTTAATAAGATTAGTAAAATGTTGTCCCATTTTACTGCTTCTGAATTAGGAAAAGAACAAGCACTTGAACTAAAGCCATCCACTTCATTAGCTGAGATCGAAAGATTGCAAAACGAAACAGAAGATGGTGTGACTATTTTACGTTTACGTGGAGGGATGCCTATTCCTAAACTACATAACGTTAAACCGCACTTAAAACGTCTTCAAATCGGAGCATCGTTAAACGGTTTAGAAATTGCACAAATCGGTAGAATTCTAAGAACAACATCAGAAGTTTCTCGTTTTTTTGAAACCATGAAAGAAACAGGCATCGAATTAACGACACTTTATCACTTAGCCGACAACTTTATTACAACGCCTACGTTAAACCAACAAATAAGAGAAGCTATAGAAGAAGACGGTCATGTCTTAGATGATGCAAGTACGGCTTTACGCGGTATTCGAACAGGTATTAAGCGAAGTGAAACAGGGATTCGTGAAAAACTAGATAGTTTAATTCGAGGAAAAAATGCCCAATATTTAACAGATGCAGTAGTAACCATGCGTAATGATCGCTATGTTATCCCAGTAAAACCAGAGCACCGCAGTAGATTTGGTGGAGTTGTTCACGATCAAAGTTCAACAGGACAAACATTGTTTATCGAACCTCAATCTGTTGTTGATTTGAACAACAGATTGCGTCAATTACAGATTGAAGAACGACAAGAAATTGACCGTATTCTAGCAGAACTATCTAATGAAATTGCTCCTTATGCGAACGAAATAGTAAACAATATGTTTTTATTAGGCAAACTTGATTTTATCGGTGCGAAAGCGAGTTACGGTAAAAGTATAACGGCTACTCGTCCACTTATTAGTGAAGCGAATGAAGTAAGCTTACTCAGCGCAAGGCACCCAATGTTGGATTCAGAGACAGTTGTTCCTAATGATATTTTAATTGGTGGCGAAAATCAAGCCGTTATTATTACTGGACCTAATACAGGTGGTAAAACAATTATTTTGAAAACATTGGGTTTATTGCAACTAATGGGTCAATCAGGCTTACAATTACCTGTAGCTGAAGGCAGTCAAATGGGATTATTTACTGAAATATTTGCTGACATCGGCGATGAACAGTCCATTGAACAAAGCCTAAGTACTTTTTCTTCACACATGACAAATATTGTTTCTATTTTAGATAATATTGATAAAAAAAGTTTGGTTATTTTTGATGAGTTAGGTGCTGGAACAGATCCTCAAGAAGGAGCTGCGCTAGCTATTGCGATTCTAGATCAGATAGGAACTATTGGAAGTTATGTAATGGTAACGTCTCATTACCCTGAATTAAAAGCTTACGGATACAATCGTCCAAGTACCGTAAATGCAAGTATGGAGTTCAATGTAGATACGTTAAGTCCTACTTATCGTTTATTGATTGGAGTACCTGGACGAAGCAATGCGTTTGAGATATCTAAGCGCTTAGGTTTATCAGTAGAGATTATTGAATCTGCACGTCAATTAATTGACGCGGAAAGCCAAGATTTAAATGAAATGATTACCGATTTAGAAAATCGTCGTAAAATGGCTGAAACAGAATACCTTGAAGTAAGGTATCATTTGGATGAATCCGAACAACTTCATGCTGATTTACAAACAGCTATTCAACAATTCTACAGTGAACGAGAAGAATTAATGAAGAAAGCTCGTGAAGAGGCGAATAAGATTGTTGAAGAAACAGAAGAACGAGCCGATCAAATTATTAAAGATTTACGTAAAAAACAATTACAAGAACCTTTTGGAAATAATGTGAAAGAGCATGAATTAATAGGAGCAAAGTCGAACTTAGCACAACTGCATCACGAAGAATCGCTAGCTAAAAATAAAGTATTAAAAAAAGCTAAGATAGATCAGTCTTTTAAAATAGGAAACGATGTACAAGTGATGTCATTTGGACAAAAAGGCGTTTTATTGGAAAAAGTAGATAAAAACCATTGGGTTGTTCAAATGGGTATGTTAAAAATGAAAATCAAAGAAAATGACATTAAGCTAACAACTCCTGAAAAAGAACCAACCCGTCGGATGACAACAGCCGTTCGTTCTTCATCAACTAGTCATGTCTCTACACAGTTAGATTTGCGTGGAGAACGCTATGAAAATGCCTTAGCTGATTTAGATAAATACTTGGATGCTGCCTTATTAGCGAACTATCCGCAAGTAACAATTGTTCATGGAAAAGGTACTGGAGCTTTAAGAACGGGTGTAACAGAAGCATTAAAGAAACACCGTTCAATAAAAAGTTTCCATTATGCACCTAACAATCAGGGTGGTAATGGTGCTACAATAGTAGAATTTAAATCTTAAGCAAGATAGTAGAAATAAATAAAATTATTTGTTATACTAGGTAAAGAAATAAGAGCTTACTATTAATAAGTTAAAGTAGTAGAAATTATTAAAGTTATTTGGTACAATAGATAAAGGTTGAATAACTTACTATTAATAAGTCAATACATTAGGAGGAATTTAAATGGTACAAGTAGTAACAGATAAAGATTTTGAATTAGAAACAAATGAAGGTATTTCAATAACAGACTTCTGGGCACCATGGTGTGGCCCTTGTCGCATGCAATCTCCAGTCTTAGAAGAGTTAGACACAGAGATAGGCGATCAAGTTAAAATAGTGAAAATGGATGTTGATCAGAATCAAACGGTTCCTGCTTCATTTGGAATCATGAGTATTCCAACATTATTAGTGAAAAAAGATGGCGAAGTAGTTGAGAAACTAATCGGTTATCATGGTAAAGAACAAATTGAAGAAATTATTGCAAAATACAAGTAAGAGATAAAAACTAAGAACAACTTCTGTTTGGTGAACAGAAGTTGCTCTTAGTTTTTTTATTTTATGGTTAATGTCGAAAAGCTGATTTTAAAGATAAAAAGACTATTTTTTAGTTCTTTTTATCTTTACTGAACAACTAAGCGATTAAATAAAAAAATGAATTAAGAAGTATGTTAGACTGATTTAAGGTGAAAAAATGAAGTGAATAATAAAGAAGATGAATGAAATGAAAGATTATGTTATTTTGATAAATGAAGATTCGTTATTTTGTCATGTGAGCGGAAAAGGTGATCCGTTGCTTTTATTACATGGTAATGAAGAAGATCATACAATTTTCAATAACCAAATAGCCTACTTTAGCAAATTTTATCAAGTTTTTGCATTAGATAGTCGTGGTCATGGACGTTCTGATCATGGTAAAAATTTGTTAACATTTGAAAAAATAGTAAGCGATATTATCCATGTACTAGACTATTTCCATTTAGAAAAAACAGCTATTATTGGTTTTAGTGATGGTGGTAATGTTGGTTTATATTTAGCCAGTCATTATCCTGAGAGAGTAGCTGAACTGGTTGTTGTGGGAGCTAATTATAGACCAGAAGGCTTAAGAAAAAAAGATTTTCTACAAGTAAAACTATTGTATGGCTATTTAAAATGGGTAGGAACTATTTCTAAATCCAAACAGCGACGCAAAGAGGTCATTGACTTAATGTGGCATCAAATAAAATTAAATGATAATGATTTAAAAAGGATAACAACACGGACCCTTATAGTAGTTGGTGAGAATGATGTCATTCAAAAGAGTCACACAAAAAAGATAAATGACTTAATCGTAAAAAGTATACTTATTACTTTGCCAGAGACTACACATTTTTTGATGATTGAAAAACCAGATCTATTTAATTCGCTTGTTAAAGATTTTTTATTAGAAACAGATAGAGGAGGATAAAAAAATGACATTTTATACAAAACGAGATAGTTTTTTACTTGTTTTATTTTCATCTAACAGTTTTTTATTTGTTATTAGTTTGATTGTAGTTTTAACAACAGTCCCATTCAACCAATGGTTTAAATGGATAGGATGGGGTTTATTAGTTGGTGCATTGTTATCGTGGCTAGCAGCTGGATGGTTTATTTCCTATACATTCAACAAAGAGAGTGTATTGATAAGAAAAGGACTATTTATTAAACAAATTCAATACAACCAATTGATAAAAGCAAAAGAGGTTTACTATCGATTACCAGATCTTTTAACTGGTGAGAGAGCTCTAAGTTCAAAAGATGGTCTAGCTCTTTATTATCAAACAAAAGTAGGAATGAAAACAATTAAATTATCACCTAAAGATAAAGTAGCTTTTGTTATAGAATTGAAAAAAAGTGTTCCTAAGATAGAAATAGAGTATTTAAACAAAAAGTAATTGAAAACGAGGTATCGAGATTGTTTCGATACCTCGTTTTACTCATACGCTTGATAGGAACAAGTAGTAAAAAAACACCCTCCTCTCAAGAGGGGAAGCTGTAAAGCTGAAAGATAGTTCATAAGAATTTCAAAAGCGATTATCTACACTAATTTAAGAAAATAAAACTCTACGAAGAATTGTTTGCTTTATAATATTAGAATAAAAAAAATTGATAAATTAGGGGACGAATAAACACAACCCGACTTTACCAACATTAATACTTAATTTATTTTATGAGATTATTCAAAGAATAAAAAGTGATTTTTTAAAAAATAAAGGTGTTTCGCTTATCTTAATATTAGCAGATACAAAATCTAGTAAGTAAAGTGTCATCTTTATTGTCTTTTATTAAAAAGACTTATTTATCTAATAAATCATCTTTTCTAGTTAAAGTAAAAAATGGATTCGCTTGTTCAATTGGTTCTAAATCTTTTGTATCTTGCTTTAACGTAATCGTAACCGTACGTTTTCTAGTATCAATTTCAAAAAAAGCTTCAGTATATTTCATTTCTTGTTGTTGAATTTGTTCAGCTAAAAATCCAGCTTCTAAATTAAAAGAAACACTTTCAACATTTTTTATACGCTTTTCGACATGAGCACCTATTAGTCGATAGATAATGTTGTGGTCACTGTGTTTACTCAACACAAGAGTACCAAAACTTGCTTTTTCAAAAAAAAGAATGGTATCTTCTATACAAGAAAGAGGGTATTGCCTTGCTAGCTCTTTTCCAGCCCAATATAAAATTTCATTTGTTTCATTTCCTAATAAATTAGGTATTAAAACATCACGTAATAATGTTTGTCCCAATAAAGGACTATTTTCTTCAAATATATTTAAGTCAATGGTTGTTTTTTGTTTAGTCATTCTTTTTCACCTCGCAGTTTATACCATTCTATTATAGCGTGCAATAGGATAGAAACCTATCTTTTTTTGCTGATAAGACTTGAATTATTGATGAAAAAAAGAGAAGATAGAGCTAACAAGTAAATTGACTTTATAAAAAGGTTGTTAAAACATGAAAAAACAAGCAATAGGCTTTATTGATTCAGGAGTAGGTGGATTAACAGTGGTTAAAGAAGCTATCCGACAATTACCGAATGAATCTATTTATTATGTCGGAGATACTGCAAGGTGCCCTTATGGTCCTAGACCAGAAGAGCAAATTTTAGCATTCACTTGGCAAATGACGCAATTTTTATTAAGTAAAGATATCAAGATGTTAGTGATTGCTTGCAATACAGCAACTGCAGCAGCTTTAGAAGATATTAAAAGAAAATTAGCGATTCCTGTGATAGGAGTTATTTTGCCAGGTAGTCGATCAGCCATAAAAAGTACTCGAAACAATCGTATTGGTATTATTGGGACAGAAGGGACCATTAAAAGTGATCAATACAAAAAAATGATTCATTCTAAGGATACTAAATCAATCGTTACGAGTTTAGCTTGTCCAAAATTTGTTCCGTTAGTAGAAAGTAACGCATACAATAATGCGATTGCAAAAAAAGTTATCGCCGAAACTTTACGTCCTTTAAAAAACATGAACTTAGACACGTTAATTTTGGGATGTACACATTACCCTTTGTTACGACCTATTATTCAAAATGTAATGGGGGATAAGGTTAAGTTAATTGATTCAGGTGCAGAGACAGTCAATGAAGTAAGTACTATTTTGGATTACTTTAATTTAGCTGTAGATAGTCGAGACAATAAAGAAACAGAGTATAAATTTTACACAACAGGCTCGGTTCAAATGTTTGAATCGATTGCTTCGCAGTGGCTTGAAATAGAGAAGGCTACTGTAGAACATATTAAATTAGGACTTTAAAACTAGGTTAGAATTGAGGGAATTATGCGGAAAAATACTAGAAAGAATAATGAACTTCGCCACGTTACGATTGAAACGAATTACTTAAAACATCCTGAAGGTTCGGTACTGGTGACTTTTGGCGATACAAAAGTTATCTGCAATGCAACTGTTGAAACAAAAGTTCCACCGTTTATGCGTGGACAAGGAAAAGGTTGGATTCATGCTGAATATGCGATGTTACCTAGAGCTACTAATACAAGAACGATAAGAGAATCTGCCAAAGGAAAGCTAACAGGTAGAACAATGGAAATACAGCGTCTGATAGCTCGTACATTGCGTTCTGTAGTTGATTTAGATAAGTTAGGTGAACGGGCTATTACAATAGATTGTGACGTGATTCAAGCAGACGGTGGAACGCGCACAGCTAGTATTACTGGTGCTTTTGTTGCAATGAAAATAGCTGTTTTAACTTTATTAGAGAGTGGTCAAATCAAAGAAAATCCGATTAAAGAAAACATTGCAGCTATCAGTGTTGGTATAACAAAAGATAATGAAGCTCTATTAGATTTAGATTATTCTGAAGACAGTTCTGCTGCGGTTGATATGAATATCGTGATGACAGAAAGTGGTAAGTTTTCAGAAATACAAGGTACCGGTGAAGAATCAACATTTTCAGGTTCACAATTAATGGAGATGCTTGAACTTGGAGAAAAAGGGATAGAAGAATTAATTGCTATTCAAAATCAAATTTTTAATCAAGAACCGGTGATAGCGACGGAGCAGAGTTCTATTTTGCCGGATACTATTTTAATTGCAACAAACAATCAAGGCAAAGCTCGTGAATTTGAAGCATTATTTGCTAAAAAAGGGATTCAAGTCAAAACGTTATTAGATTTTCCTGATATTCCTGAAGTAGAAGAGACAGGAACGACATTTGCTGAAAATGCTTTGCTAAAAGCAGAGACTATCGCAAATAAATTTAATGTGATGGTACTAGCTGATGATTCAGGATTAAAGGTAGATGCCTTAGAAGGACGACCAGGAATCTTTTCGGCTCGTTACGCTGGTGAACCCAAAAGTGATGCTGCAAATAATGCAAAACTTTTGCACGAATTAACAAATGTTCCAAGTAACTTAAGAACAGCACAGTTTCATTGCACGTTAGCGTTAGCTTATCCTGATAAACAAAGTTTAGTTGTTGAAGGTGAAGTAGAGGGAATCATATTAGGAATACCACGTGGAAATAACGGTTTTGGCTACGATTCATTGTTTTATGTAACAGAAATAGAAAAGTCAATGGCAGAGTTATCAGATGCAGAAAAAAATAAAAAAAGTCATCGAGCAAAAGCATTAGTGAAGTTAGAACAAGTATGGGATACCTGGTTAATTGATTAAATAAATAGATAATGGAGTGGATGAAATGAGGTTATTAGTTGTAAGCGATAGTCATGGTGATCAAGATATTTTAATAGAGCTCATTAAAATCTATCAAGGAAAAGTTGATGAAATGATTCACTGTGGCGATTCAGAGTTAGCTGAAACAGATTCAGTTTGGAAAGATATGAAATCTGTGAAGGGCAATATGGATTTTGACCAATCCTATCCACTGCTACAGACTAAAGAAATAGGTCAAGAAAAAATAATTTGGCTTCATGGACATTTACATGATGTGAAGAAGTCTATGCAGACTTTACTGTTTACGGCAAAAGAGGCACAAGCAAACTTTGCTTTTTTTGGACATACTCATGAATTGGGAGTAGAGATGATGGATGGGATTTTAGTGTTAAATCCTGGTAGCATCTTACTGCCTAGAGGAGCGCATAAAATAAAAACCTATGCGATTGTTGAAACGACTAAAGATACCATTCAAGTATCGTATTACGATAGATTACATCGACCTATTGAAGAGCTAGAGTGTTCTTTTGCCAGAGTTTAACAACTCAAAAAGAGTTAATCTCTTTAAATGAATAGAGAAAGCAAGTGCGTTAGGATATATTATTAGCTTAATATGTGTTCACTTGAAATGGTTATAGAGAGTTATTAGTGAGAAAGGAAATTAGTAGACATGATAGGTAAAGAAATCGGAAAAATGCTATTAGAAAATAAAGAAAAATTCTTAATTCCTGCAGAACAAGTCGCGCATATCCAAATGACGAACCGTTTAGATCATGCATTATTAGTTTTAACAAAGATAGGATATACTGTCATTCCGGTCCTAGATTCAACTTATAAAATACGAGGATTGATTTCTATGTCGTTGGTTATTGATGCCATAACTAGCATTGAAGATGTTGATTTTAATAAACTTGGAGATATTCGTGTTGAAGATGTCATGCAGACAGATTTTGCATTAATCGAGAATCCGTACGACTTAGAAGAAGTGTTGCATTTACTTGTACGCAATTCATTTGTTTGTGTAGCAGCATCAGATGGCAGCTTTACGGGCATAGTAACACGTAGCGAAATACTTAAAGCAACCAACAGAATTGCTCATGAGTTCGAGAATAAATATGATGTAAAACGTAAAAAAGAATATGTATAAAAAAAGGCAATAGGAGCAATACTCCTGTTGCCTTTTTTTGAATGGTTAAAATATAAGAGGAATAAAAAAATTTCTAAATAATAGTTTTATATGGATTTATTTTTAAAAGTAATAATTATACTTAAAATTTATTTATTGAGAAGAAATGCGCTTTTTTAAGCTAAAGGATTCTTTAAATAAGAAGTCTTTTTACTAATAGCTAAAACTTCATCAACAATTGTAGCAGCAGCATTTGGATGAAAAATTTTTTTG
Organism: Carnobacterium iners; assembly: GCF_900177385.1. NCBI lineage: Bacteria > Bacillati > Bacillota > Bacilli > Lactobacillales > Carnobacteriaceae > Carnobacterium > Carnobacterium iners. Next base: position 2,471,550 of record NZ_FXBJ01000002.1, on the reverse strand, counting down.
CATATTTTTCTTTATTTCAGTCTAGAATATTGGGTTTTTTAGTAAATATAGAATAGTAGGGACAATTTCTTCTTCTTCTTCATAAGGGACAATGGCCATTCCTTTTGACTCAAGTAACTTAGCATTACCTAATTATTGACCGAGTACAGCTGGGGTTAAGACAAAGGGTACTTGCATAGCTAATGCTTCTGAAAGAGAAATACCACCGGCTTTAGTAATCATAAGATTGGCTTTCCTCATAAGATAAGCCCTATCTTTTACATAGCCTAAAATAGAAATCAGCGAAATAGCTTTAAACTTTATATTAAGTAGGTCATAAAATTCCTGATTTTGGCCGCAAACCACAATAATGTTAAAGTTACTGTGGGAATATAGTTCTTCAATCAATATTCGGAGATTCTTTACAACACCAAAAACTCCAGCTGAAATTAAAAATTCTTGTAGTTGAATAAGAATATCTTTTTTATCAAAGTTGCTTTTTTGTATGATAAAATTCTTCTTTAATAGGAATACCCGAAACCGTTATTTTTTTGGAAGATACACCAGAGTCTATTAATATCTGTTTTAATGACTCGCCAGCTACAAAAAAATGGTCTATTTCATCAGAAAGCCAACGAGAATGTAGGTGAAAATCAGTCGAAACATTCACAAAAAATAAAATCATAGCTCTAGTGAATTTTTTAAACGACTAAAGTTTATGCGACTTTTGATGTAGTTGATTAAATAAATACTTTATAGATTCTTTTTGAAACTTAAGTAGTTATTTTTATAGGAGTTACCGGAATGATAATCTCTTCTTTTGTCAAGGCTGTGACATATTCTTGGAAAAAAATATTTTGAATAGCATATTGGCTGCCACTCAATGCGAAAATATGGATACGTATAGCTAGAAATCCGTCACCAATATCCATCAAGCCTAAGCTAACAGGTTCTTGCGTGATTTCAGGGTGTAACGGAACTAATCGTTTATTTACTTGTTCTATAATTGTATTTACTTTTACCATGTCAACGTTAGGTTCTAGTCGAATATCTATTTGAGCACGCATATCTTCTCTAGATAAATTACTGACAATTGTAATATAGCGGTTAGGTACAAAGTTTAGCGTACCATCAAAACTTTTAACGGTAGTCGTTTTTAGATTAACATCAACAACAGTACCTGTGACATCACTGAAGGTAACAACATCCCCAATGTCCACTTGTTTTTCAAGGAGAATAAAGAAGCCATTCACGATGTCACTAACAAAACCTTGAGCTCCTAAAGAGAATGCCAAGCCGATAACACCTGCACCAGCTAGTAACGTGCCAACAGGGATACCAATTTCTGAAAGAATCGCATAAGCTAGGAAGAAACCAATTACTGCATTATAAATGTTGTGAGTAAGATTGTCTAAAGTACCCAGACGGCTTGGAGAAATATTTTTTTTACCACGGTAATTTGTAAAAGTTCGAGTAATAAACACATTTCCAATTTTTTTAAAAATAAAATAAACAAAAAAGAAAAAAAAGATTTGAATGGCCTTGGAGATGCCTGAAGATAATAAACTTCTCCAATCAATATTTTGCCAAAACTCTATAAAAAAAGAGGTTTGTTTTGCAACGGTATTTACTACTTCTGTAGTTACTGAGCTGTCTGATTGATTATTCATAAAAATGACTCCTTTGGGTTCAAATTAAAAAATAAGTTACTATCTTTAATCATAACAAATTAATAAAAGAAAGGAAAATAAATTTGAATTCTTTAATCATCTTAATTATTATGGAATTAATTTATAACAAGAGAATTATTATTTTTAAGCCTAGTTTATTTAGAAATCGGTACCATATCATTTGAAGTGATAAAAATGATATGGTATTCTAAATAAGAAAGAATTTTATACTATTTTACAAAAAGACGATTGTTTTTTATCTTTGCTACTTGTAGTATAATACGAATTTAAGTAAGGGTAACTAAATGAAGGAAGTGAGGAATTAATATGACAGGTGGAGAAATAGCAGCTTTGATAGCTGCGATAGCATTTGCGGCATTAGTCGTCTTTTTAATTGTGGTATTATTAAAAATCTCAAAAGTAATTGAAGAAGTTTCAAAAACTGTAAAAGAAGCAAATACTAGTATTGAAGTAATAACTAAAGATGCTGATAAGTTGTTAATTGAAGTTGAAGGTCTGTTGAATAAAACAAATACAACGCTTGATGATGTAAATGGAAAATTAAATAAGACGGATCCAGTATTCCAAGCAATTGGTGATTTGGGAGTATCTGTATCCAGTTTAAATTCGTCAACACGTAATTTAGCTGAACACGTTTCTGGTACAACTAAGAAAACAGTTAAAGCAGGAATGGTAACAAAAGTTGGTAAGACAGCTTTAAATCTAAAAAGAAAACGAAAATCAAACTAAATTAGTTTAGAATAAAAATAAATTAATTCAAAAAAGGGGAAATTAATTATGGCTAAAAAAAATGGATTTTTATTAGGTACGTTTATTGGAGCAGCAACAGCTAGTATCGCAGCACTATTATTTGCACCAAAATCTGGTAAAGAATTGCGGGATGATTTAGCTAAGCAAGCTTCAAATGCTAAAGATACAGCAAAAGACTATTCAGAAATTGCAAAAGAAAAAGGAACAGAAATCAAAAATGTTACTAAAAATGCATCAGAAGATATAAAAATCAGCTTAAAAGATACAGCGTCTCAAATGAAAGAGCAATTAACTCAAACTTCTAAAGAAGTAGGAGCGGATTTAAAAGACATTCAAGAAGACTTAATGATCAATGCGGATAAAGTTAAATCTGATTTAGCAGAAACAGCAGTTGAAACAAAAGAAAAAGTTTCATCTACTGTTGATGGTACTAAAGAAAATGTTGAAAATACTTCAGAAGATTTATCAAATATTGCTAAAGATGCATCAGAAGATGTTAAACAAACAGCTAAAGATGCGTCCGATGACGTTAAAGAAAAAGCGGAAGAAGCTGGAACTGAAAAAAAAAAGCTGGATTAAGAACAGGTATAAGATTAGATTCAGACTTATTAAAAAGAGAAATTGAAAAAAACATAACCGATTATAGTACAGATCAAACGACTTTTTTTGATAGCAAAAAGTAATCCACCATTTAAGAATAAGTAAGAGGGTTCCATACATCAATTTCTGATGAGTGGAACCCTTTTTTATTTCAGTAGACAGATTGCTCAAAAGCTAGAACCTTTTTCTAGCATATCTGCCCATTGTTACTGCTATAAAGATAAGATCTAGTTTATTTCTTGTTCTGTTAGGATTTTTATCCTAATTATTTTTTAACCAATTGATTTAAAAGTTGTAGGCGTCTTTGTAAAAAGTTCGCAACCATTCTTTGTAACATACAGGCAGTCTTCAATTCTAACGCCTACAATGCCTGGAATATAAATACCAGGTTCTATTGAAAAACACATTCCTTCTTTAATTATTAACTCGCTATCTTTCATAATAGAAGGAAACTCATGAACGCTACTACCTAATCCATGTCCAAGACGGTGAGTGAAATACTCTCCGTATCCCTCTTTTGTGATAATATTTCGCGCAATTTCATCTAGCTGTCCAGCAGTTACACCGGGTTTTACCGCTGCAATAGCAGCTTGATGAGCTCTAAGCACAATAGAGTATACCTTTTCAGCTTCCTTAGAAGGGTTACCAAAAATAGCCATCCTTGTAACATCACTAGTGTATCCATTATGAACTACGCCTAAATCAAAGAGAATCATATCATCTTTTTTTACTTTTCTTGCACCTGGAACACCATGTGGACTTGCGGCATGATCACCGGTCAGGACCATCGTTTCAAAACTCATTTCTTTCATTCCTTGTTTCTTTAATTGAAATTCAATTTCAGCAACGATTTCTTCCTCAGAGATTCCTTCTTTAATACTGTTAAAACCTATTTCTAAAGCTTTATCTGCCCACTCACCAGCTTCAATCATTTTTTTAATTTCGCTTGAATCTTTAATTAACTTCATTTCTTGTATTTTTTCGGATATATTTTTAAATAGTGAATTTTTGAAAAAATGACAAAGTTTTTCGTAGCGTTCGACAGTTAAAAAAGCTTTTTCTATTGCAAAATGACCTGTGCTAGTCGTTGCTGATTGTATTTTTTCGGATAAGATAGACCAAGGATTTTCGTTGTCTAGATAACCGTAAACAGAAAATGGCCACTCACTATTTTGAGCATCTTTAATTTCTAAAGAAGGTGTAAAGAGAAATGGGTCAGCAAATGGAAAAATAACGAGAGCTAATATCCTTTCGTGAGGCTCACTTTTAAACCCACTATAGTAAGCAATGTTTTCTGGATCATTTAATAAAATACAATCTATCTTACTTTCTATTAACCATTTTTTTAAAGAAGTCAGTTTTTTATTTGTCATCGTTTATTCCCAACTTTCTATTATGTTTTCAACTTAACTAATTGTATCATTAGAAAAAAAAAATAAAAGTAAAGAAGCAAAATAGAAAAAAGAACTTTATGAAAACATAAAATGAAATTTTCATGAAAACATAATTAAAACGCTTGCATTATTTGTGAAAGTTTGATAGATTGTATTAGAATAATACAATCTATCAAACAAACAAAATTAAAGGAGATAATATATATGGAAAAACAAACGATTACCATTTATGATGTCGCGAGAGAAGCGAATGTATCAATGGCAACTGTATCTAGAGTTGTCAACGGAAACCCAAATGTAAAGCCAACTACTCGTAAAAAAGTACTAGAAGTTATTGACCGTTTAGATTATAGACCTAATGCTATTGCTCGTGGCTTAGCTAGTAAAAAGACAACGACAGTAGGTGTAATCATACCTGATGTCACAAATTTATATTTTTCATCGCTAGCAAGAGGAATTGACGATATTGCTACAATGTACAAATACAATATTATTTTAGCTAATTCAGATCAAAATGATCAAAAAGAAGTAAATGTGTTAAATACTTTATTAGCAAAACAAGTAGATGGATTGATCTATATGGGACACAAAATTACAGATGAACTACGTGCTGAATTCTCAAGATCAAAAATCCCAGTAGTCTTAGCAGGTACGGTTGATCCTGATAACCAAGTAGGAAGTGTGAATATTGATTATGAGGGAGCAACTGAAGAAGCTATTGCTGAATTATTAGCTAAAGGTCATGAACGTATTGCCTTTGTTTCTGGGTCTCAAAAAGATGAACCTATTAATAGTGTTTATCGTATGAAAGGATATAAAAAAGCTTTCTCGGATGCGGGAGTTGCTTTTGATGAGAGTTTAATTTTTGAAACAGACTACACTTTCTCAGCGGGAGAAGAAATTTTTTCTAAATTAGCTGAAGCGAGTGCAACAGCGGCTTTCGTCGGTGATGATGAGTTAGCAGTAGGTGTTTTAAATGGTGCTTTAGATTCAAACCTTCGCATACCGGAAGAATTCGAAATTATTACGGCAAATAATTCAAAATTAACTGAAATGGTTCGCCCTAAATTGAGTACAGTTACTCAACCATTATACGATATTGGCGCTGTTTCTATGCGTTTATTAACAAAATTAATGAATAAAGAAGAAGTGGATGAAAAAACTATTATTTTACCTCATCATATTGCAAATCGAGGAACTTCAAAATAAAGTAAAAACCCGATTAAAAGAGTTGGTTCTCTTTTAATCGGGTTTTTTCATTCTCTTATATTATTATTCGGAGTCAGCTTTCTTTTTAGCCTCAGCATCAGCTTTTTCTTTTGCATCGGCCTCAGCTTTCTTTTTCGCTTCAGCATCCGCCTTTGTTTTTGCATCGGCCTCAGCTTTCTTTTTCGCTTCAGCGTCAATCTTAGCTTTCTCTGCTTTTTCTTTAGCCTCTGCAGTAGCTATTTCACCCCAAAAATCTTTCAGGTCTTTTTCATTTGCTCCAATAGCAAAATTATACGTAGCCGCTTTTGGAAGGTATTTACTATTAAATAATTCAGTTACTGTTTCTCCAGAAACAACGATTTCTTTTTCGTTGCCTAATGTTACTTTACCGGCTTTAGTACCTGTTTTTTCATTTACAGTTGAAGAAACAATCCCTCCTGGCTGTTGGAAAGACTGACCAGATCCGATAATAGATGAGTTAGCGTTATTGATGGCATTAGCAAGCTGAGCCCAATAAGCACGATTTCGCCTTCCAGAATTACCTGGACCAGAATATTTGTCTAAATAGTTTTCTTCAACAGAGTTATCATAACCAATCCAAGAACTTAAGGTAACTTTAGGTGTGCTAGCAATAAACCAAATATCTTTTTCATTTTCAGAGGTCCCTGTTTTACCAGCTAAATCAGTGCTGAAATTTAATTGGCTTTTTACGTCGGTAGCAGTACCAGCATCTAAAACATCTCGTAACATATCAATAGTTAGATAGGCTGTTTGAGGAGTAAAGACTGGATTAGATTTCGTTTCATGCTTGTAAAGTACTTCACCAGTTGAACTTTCAATTGATTCAATCATATAGTTTTCAGTATGTGTTCCGCTATTAGCTAGAGTGGCGAATGCGGTAGTTTGTTCTAATACAGAAGCTCCACCTTCAGTACCACCGATAGCTAAGGAAATATTTTTATATTCTTCTTCTGCAATTGAATCTGTTCCTATCCCCATTTTTTGGAGATATTTTCCTGGAACAAATGATTTTTGCATTTCCATATAGATTCTTGATATGACGATGTTGCTAGATATAGCTAAACCTTTTCGAGCACTAATCCATGTGCCAGGTGCTCTGCCACCAGCATTTGTAATTTCATGTGTACCCGTAACGCCATCAGGAACGATTAATTCTGTTTGTGGAACAATCGTTGCTGGGGTAATCGTACCATTTTCAAGAGCGGGTGCAATGACTAAAATAGGTTTGATAGTAGAACCAGGCGATCGATTCGTATCAAATGCATGATTCACTTGGGAAATATTAAAATCGACACCACCAACAAATGAAAGAATTGCACCAGTAGCATTATTTAGTAATACACTACCATTTTGAACGGGTTCAATGATTGTCGTTACCTCGTTGGTATCAGGATTTGTCCAATTTATTTCTTTTTTATAACCAAGATTGCTAGCATTGCTAACTACGACATTTTGCATAGCATCATAGACATCCTTATCAATAGTGGTATGAATCTGATAGCCATCCATACGTATTTTTTGGTCTGCTTTATCATAGTATTCATTGTATAGGCTTTTGTCAGCTGCTAAGTCAGCAGCTGTTAATTTATCCTTTATATAAAGTTGTTCAATTAAAACCTTACGCGCTTCTTTTTCAACAGCATTATAGATATAAGAATTATTTTGTTTAGTCGCAGAATCTTGTTGAATAAAGTCAGCAGTTAAATCATAGATTTTTGCTGCATCGTATTCTTTTTTGTTAATATACCCTTCGCGGTACGTTCTGAATAAGACTTCATTCTTTCTAGCAAAACCTGTTGATAAATCTTCTTTAATTTCTCCATTTTGAGTATACGGACTATAAACGATTGGGTTTTGTGGCAGTCCAGCAATAAAGGCTGCTTGTGGCAGTGTTAATTCTTTTGAGTCAACACCGAAAATACCGTAAGAAGCTTCATAGAGTCCAGCAATATTTTCGCCGTGGTTATTTCTTCCAAAAGGAGAAACATTTAAATAAGATTCTAGAATTTCTTCTTTAGAAAAAAAGTTTTCAAGTCGATAAGCAAGTAAAATTTCATTTGCTTTACGTTTAAATGAAACCTCGTTCGTCAGAATTTGTTGTTTAACTAATTGCTGAGTTAACGTAGAACCACCAGAAACAGAACTTGAGCCAGTAACCTCTTGAAATAGGGCACGGGCAATAGCTTTAGGTACAACACCATGATGCTCATAAAAATATTCATCCTCGGTTGCTATAATAGCTTTCTGGACTAAATCAGACATATCTTTCAAAGGCATAGTCGTTCTTTTTAAATCAGTCCTTAAATCACTAATCAGCTCACCGCCTGCGTAATAAACGGAAGAAGTTGTTTCTACATCTTTTAAATCAGCATTCATTTCTTTATAAGTGGGCGGTTTATCTTCAGAAACGAGATAAGCAAAGTAGCCTAATCCCGTTCCACCTGCGAATGCAACACCAATTAGAATAAAAATAACTAGCGCAATAAAGAGGTTTTTAATAACGGTGTACGTAACATTAAAACCGAATAAGAAAGATGGATAACGATCTGAAAAAGTCGTTTCTTTATCAGTATGATGATTGCTATTATTGCTGTTTTTCTTAGCAAACTTATTTTTAATAATTTTTCCTTGCACAACAAGCCATATTTTTACAGCTAATAAAATACCAATAAATTTATCCTCAAGTTTTTTAGGATTGGCGGTTGATTTTTTTGAATCTAGAGCAGTGTGGTCAGACGAGACAGATTCTATTCTATCCGATTGTTTATTTTGCTCTTTTCTATTCGCTTTATTTTTTCTAACCTCTTTAAAAGAAGAATATTTTTCATTCAGATCTTTTTTTACTTTTGTAAAAAAGACTTTAATTTTTGTTAGAAAAAGTGGAATAGTATTTTTTTTTGGTTCTTTCAAATAATTTCACCTCAAATTCATAGTGTTGTTCAAAGTTACTCTGTTAATTATATCAAAAAGTCAGAAAAAAACCTAACTTTTGAATAAAAGTATCTTTAAAATAAGCTGAAGTGTTTTGAAGCATCCTTTAAAATGAGTTTAAGATGATAAGATTATTAAATAAATCTAATAAAAGGATTGACAATCTTTTGTATTTTTTCTATACTAAAGTTATCAAAAAAATAGATTGTGAGGGAATCGATATGAACTGTCTGCCAAAAAACACAACACAACTGAATAATTATTTCTTTAGTTATTTTAGAAGTTGTTTGTAGACAGGTCGTACTTGGATGCAAACAGGAAACAGTGATGTTTGTATCTATGATGGCTAAGGCATTTTGTATTGAGCTGAATGCGTCACATAGATGAAAGTTAAATCTAAGTGGTGCAAGAAACCTATTTTATCTTTTTTAAAATAACAAGTAACACCCACTTAGATTGTACGTTTATCTAAGTGGGTGTTTTTAGTTTCTGAACGAATGATTTGATAAAAGAACTAGGGGGAAAAGATAATGAAGAAAAACAAACGATTATGGAAAACAGGACTAGGATTAATGATGGCAGGAATAGTATTAGTAGGTTGTGGTACTAGTAACGAAGCAGATAGCGGAAAAGACGAGGGTATAAACGTTGGAGTCTTACAATATATGGAGCATGAGTCCTTGTCGTTAGCACGTCAAGGTTTCCTAAGTGAGTTTGAAGAAGCAGGCTATATTGAAGGTGAAAATCTGACGGTTGATTACCAAAATGCTCAAGGAGATCAAGCAAACTTACAAAGTATGAGTGAGCGTTTAGCTGGTAAAAATGATGTTGTCCTAGCTATTGCAACACCAGCAGCCCAATCCTTAGCAAACGTAACGGAAGAGGATCCAATATTATTCACAGCAGTAACAGACCCAGTTGATGCTGGACTTGTCGAAAGCATGGAAAAGCCAAATAAAAATCTAACAGGAACAAGTGACATCGTTCCGATTGAAGAACAAATTGCTTTACTATTATCGATAGCTTCTGAGGCTAAAACAGTAGGAATTATTTACAATTCAAGTGAGCCAAATTCAAAGATCCAAGCAGATATGGCTGAAAAAGCGATTAAGGATAAAGGTGTAGCCGTAAAAATTTTAACGGTAACTTCGACGAATGACGTCCAACAAGTGATGACAACATTAGCTCAAGAAGTTGACGCTGTTTACATCCCAACAGACAATACGCTAGCTAGTACAATGCCTACTGTTGGAGAAATCGCAATGGAATACAAATTGCCTGTTATTCCTGGTTCAGCAGAAATGGTGCAAGCCGGAGCTCTAGCAACTTACGGAATAAACTACTCAGACTTAGGGCGCCAAACAGCAAAAATGGCATTAGAAATTATTAAAGATGGCAAGAAAACTTCTAATATGAAAGTTGAAACATCAAATAATTTAGAGTTAGTTATTAATGAAGAAATGGCTAAAGCATTAGGAATTGATCCTGCAAGTATCGTCATACCAGAATAAAAAGTAAAGAAGAGGAGTTATCTATACTATGAGTATTATCTTATCAAGTATCTCACAAGGATTGTTGTGGTCAATTATGGCCATAGGTGTCTATTTGACTTTTCGAATATTAGATATTGCTGATTTAACAGCGGAAGGAAGTTTTCCACTAGGTGCAGCGGTATGTGCGAGTCTAATTGTTGCAGGACTTTCACCGCTTTTAGCAACTTTTATTGCAATGTTTTGCGGCATGTTAGCCGGAGCCATTTCTGGCTTACTGCATACAAAACTTAAAATACCAGCATTATTAACAGGTATTTTAACTATGACAGGACTTTATTCAATTAATTTAAGAATTATGGGAAAAGCAAATGTTACTTTATTAGGCAAAGAAACACTCATGCGGACAGTTCAATCATACGGCTTAACTAGTCGTATGTCTGTTTTGATTGTTGGATTGTTTGCAAGTTTATTGGTTATCTTTCTTTTATATTTATTTTTTAATACAGAAACAGGCTTAGCCATTCGTTCAACGGGAGATAACGAAGCCATGAGTGAAGCAAATGGAATCAATACTAATGCAATGAAAATTATTGGCTACATGCTGAGTAACGGATTAATTGCTTTATCTGGAGCACTGATTGCTCAAAATAATAGCTATGCTGATATTGGAATGGGCATTGGCACAATCGTTATTGGTCTTGCATCCGTTATTATTGGAGAAGTTCTTTTCCGTCAATTATCTTTTGCTAAGCGGTTATTAACAATTGTTATTGGTTCAATTGTTTATCGCCTAATTATTGACTTAGTTTTACAACTAGGTATTGATCCACAAGATATTAAACTATTCTCTGCACTTATTTTAGCTATTGCTCTTTCTACTCCACTAATAAAAAAGAAAACTAAAGTAAAATTGAAAAATACTACAAAGTAAAGGAGAATTAAATGATATGACAGCTATTTTACAAGTAAAAGATATCCATAAGAGTTTTGAAATTGGAACAGTTAATGAAAATCATGTTCTAAAAGGTCTAACTCTAACTATTGAAAAAGGGGAATTTGTTACAATTATTGGTGGCAATGGTGCTGGGAAATCAACTTTATTAAATAGTATTGCAGGTAGCTTTCTTGTAGATTCGGGAAGTATTCATTTAGCGGGTGAAGATGTAACGCGCCAAAAAACAGCTGAAAGAGCAAAACATATAGGACGTGTTTTTCAAGATCCTAAGATGGGAACAGCTACTCGTTTAAGTATAGAAGAAAACTTAGCAGTTGCTTACAAACGTGGTGGAAAAAGGGGACTATCCCTTGGTGTAAAAGATAAGCAACGAGTAGAATTTCGTGAAAGACTAAAACAATTAGACTTAAATTTAGAAAGTCGCTTAAAGATGGAAGTTGGATTATTGTCTGGTGGACAACGTCAAGCTTTGACTTTATTAATGGCTGCTTTACAGTCTCCAAAATTACTCTTACTTGATGAACACACAGCTGCGCTAGATCCAAAAACAAGTAAAATGGTGTTAGAATTGACAAATAAAATAGTCAAGGAAGAGCAATTAACGGCGATGATGATTACTCATAATATGGAAAATGCAATTGAATACGGAAATCGCTTAATTATGCTCTACAATGGGCAAATAGCAGTAGATGTGAGAGGAAAAGAAAAACAACAAATGACTGTTCCAGATTTGTTGGAGCTGTTTCATAAAAATAGTGGCAATCGTGTTAGTGACGACGCATTAATTTTAGGATGAAAAAAGATTAGGACTCTGTACGGTCCTAATCTTTTTACTTATCTATTCAACTTTTTTACAAGGCAGTTGCTGGTAATTTTTCACCAATAGCAGCTAAACGTTCACTAACTTCATCTTGATTTAATTGATTATTTTTAACGTAAATATTCTTTGGAGCAATACGACACTCATGAGAACATCCTTTTAGATATTTATATTCGTTTTCTTCAGAAATTAAAATTTTACGATTACACTTGGGATTTGCACAGTTAACATAGCGTTCGCAAGGCGAACCGTCAAACCAATCGCGTCCGACAATAACATGCTCTTTTTGGTTTATGGGAACACTGATACGAGTATCAAATACATACATTTGTCCGTCCCATAGTTCACCTTGAACCTCAGGATCTTTACCATAAGTAGCAATTCCGCCATGTAATTGCCCTACGTCTTCAAAGCCTTCTTTAAGAAGCCAACCAGAAAATTTTTCGCAACGAATTCCACCGGTACAATAAGTAACGATGCGTTTATCCATAAATTTTTCTTTGTTTTCACGAATCCATTGGGGAAGCTCACGAAAAGTTCGGATTTCCGGGCGAACAGCGCCTCTAAAATGACCCAAATCGTATTCGTAGTTATTTCTAGCATCGATGACAATGGTATTCTCATCTAAGATAGCTTTGTGGAATTCTTCAGGTTCTAAATAAGTACCAGTAAGTTCATTTGGATTAATATCATCTTCAAGGCTTAAAGTAACCAATTCCTGACGATAGCGAACGTGCATTTTTTTAAAAGCAGAGATATTCTCTTCATCGATTTTAAAAATTATATCAGCAAAACGCTTGTCAGCATGCATTGTATCCATATAGAGTTGAGTTTGTTCATATGTTCCAGAAATCGTACCGTTTATGCCTTCTGTAGCAACTAAAATTCTGCCTTTTAAACCAATTTTCCTACAAAAAGTCAAATGTTCAGTTGTAAACTGCTCAGGTTTTTCGATGGTAACGTATTGATAATAAAGTAATACGCGGTAATCTTTAGACATTATAAACCCTCCTAAAATATGTAAAAATAGTATAGTATAAATAGATGAGCTATCTGACATTACATTATACACTAATTTATCTTATGAAAGCAAGGAATACAGAAATAACGGTTATTATTTTTTGAGTAATGTGATTTATTAAAGAAAACTCCGCTTCCTAATCCTATTATTTCTAATCTGTTATTATTTGATAGCTAACTGTAACCTAAAAGTAATCTTTAAGAAGATTCTTCGTGTTATAATTGCCGTAGTGAAGTGCCAAAGTCATCTCATACAAAGATAAATGAGAATATAACAGAAATAAATTTTTGGAGGAGAAAACCAGTGAAAAAAAATTTACTTTCAATTGTGATTCTAGGAACAATAACTTTTAGTTCTCTTATTTTACCTATAACAGCTGATGCAGAAACTTACACTGACAAAATAGAAGATGCCAAACAAACAGAAAATTTAAATCAAAACAAAATAGATGCAGCTGATCAAAAAATAAATGGTTTATCAGCAGAAAAAAACAATACACAAATACAATTAGAAACGATAAATAAGACAATCAGTATTAATAAAGAAAAATCCCAAAAATTAGTTGGCGAAATTGAAAAATCTCAAGATGAGATGGTAACTTTAAAGATTGATATTGAGTCACTGGAGAAAAAAATTGAAAAACGTAATGAACAATTAGACAAACAAGCACGAACTGTTCAAACGAATGGGGATACACAAAACTACATAGAATTCGTTATTGAAGCTGAATCTTTAGTAGATGTTATTGGTCGTGTAGATGTTATCAATCAAATGGTAACAGCTAACAAAACTCTTGTAGAAGAACAAGTACAAGATCAAAAGTTAGTCGTCAAAAAGAAAGTAGAAACAGAACAAACGATTGTACAACAAAATGCATTGGCAGCTCAATTAGAAAATACACAGAGCTCATTTGAAAAGCAATTATTAGAAAAGGAAGTAGTCGTATCACAACTTGCTTCAGAAATGTCGCTGGTTCAAGAAGATAAAGATGCTTTCCTAATACAAAAAGTAGCGGCAGAACAGGCTGTATTAGATTATACAACAGCTCAAGCGGATGTAGAAAAAGCTGTCCGAGTTGCTTTTGAGCAGCAAAAAGAAGAGGAAACTAGAGTTTCAATTGAAGTTATTATGACTGAAACAGTTGTAACTGCTGAACAGAATACCGCAGCAGAAGCACAAACTTCTTCTCGGTCTAGTTCTTCAAATCAAGAATCAAATGCAATAGAGTCTGTAACTCAACCTTCTGTTAACGAAGTCGCGTCAACACCAGCACCAACACCAGTACAAGTTAAAAAGCCAACACCAGTACAAGTTAAAAAGCCAGCACCAACTCTAGCTCCTTCAACTGGCGGAACATCTCTTGGTTCAATGCAATCAGCAATAGACCGTTCTTTAGCGTCAGTGACAAAGAAAAAATATCTTTGGGGTGGAGATACACTTGAGGGTGGCTTTGACTGTTCGGGATTTACCCAGTATGTTTTAAGATCTGCAGGAGTTTCTATTCCACGAGTTGCATCTGTGCAATATAGTGATTCTAAGAAAGTGTCTAGTCCAAAAGCAGGAGACTTAGTATTCTTTTCAATCGGTGGTGGAACAGTAGATCACGTTGGAATTGTAACAGGCGGAGGCGGTTTTGTCGGTTCACAAAGTAGTACCGGAGTAGCGTATACATCTTACACTTCTGGTTATTGGGCTAATAGAGTGGTTGGATTTGGACGTTATTAAATAATAATTTAATAGAAGTTAAAAAGGAGCAGTTGAATTAATTTTATTAATCCAGCTGCTTCTTTTTTATAAGTTAATCCAGATATTCATCAGTAAGTTCTAAGAAAGATTGAATTTCTTTTTCCATCACTTCAATACCAGCTACCCAAAAGTCTTGTTTTGCTAAATCAACATGTAAATGTTTTTTAGCTAAGTCTTCTGTAGACATCGAAGCTGTATCTTTTAGTAAAGCAATGTAGCGGTCTTCAAAACCATTGCTATCTTCTAAATATTGAGCATAAATACCTAAGCTGAAAAGATAACCAAAAGTATATGGGAAATTATAAAAAGGAACATCAGCGATAAAGAAATGTAATTTACTGGCCCAGAAATGAGGATGATAAGAACTTAATGAATCCTTATAGGCTTCTCTTTGAGCTGCATCCATTAGTTCAGATAATTTCGCCTCGGTGACTATTCCATTTTGCCGTTCTGCATAGAAATTAGTCTCAAAGATAAAGCGAGCGTGAATATTTAAGAACATAGCTAGTGAATTTTGAATTTTTGTATCAAGTAGATTTATTTTTTCTTCCTTAGACTGAGCATCTTTTACAGTTGCATCAGCAACAACAATTTCGGCGAATGTACTAGCCGTTTCCGCTACATTCATAGCATATTGTTGATTTAATACAGGTAATTCTTTCATAACATCACTATGAAAGGCATGACCTAATTCGTGTGCTAGTGTGGATACTTCACCAGGTGAGTCAGCGTAAGTCATGAAAATCCGTGACTCTTTACTTTCTGGCAATTCTGCACAATAACCACCCGGTCTTTTACCGTTGCGGTTTTCAGCTTCGATCCAATTTTTTTCAAAAGCAGATTGTGCAAAAGAAGACATTTTAGGGCTAACTTTTTTAAAATTTTCTATAATAAAGTTAGCGCCTTTATTATAAGGGTAAATTTGTGGTTCAGCGTTGCCCACTAGAACAGGTGATTCAATATCTTGCCAGTCTAATTGTTCTTTGCCCATTAATTTAGCTTTACGATTTAGAAAATCAATAAAAGATTGCTTGTGTTCGCTAACGGCTTTCCACATAGCATCAAGTGTTTCCTTATTCATTCGATTATATTCTAAAGGACGTTTTAAAAAATCAGAAACTCCATGAGCTTTATAATTAGCTAATCTAAAACCAGCTAAATGATTCAAAGTATTAGCAAATAATGGAGCTTTCTCGGCCCACGCAGCTTCCCAATTATCAAACAATTGTTTCCTAACGTCTTTATTAGGATCAGAGTTCATTTTATTGTAGGCTTGCCCAGCTGATAGAGTAGAAATCGTGCCATCTGTTTCCTCAAAAGGAATAGTAATTGTTGCCACTAATGTATCATAATGGTCACTCCAAGCCTGGAAACCGTCTATTGAAAGAGTATTAATTAATGCCTCCTCTGACTCGTTTAATAATTCTTTGCCCTGAGTTCTAGTTTCTTGTAAGACGAAGTCAATGGGTTGGAATTCGCTCATTGAGAGTAAAACTGCCCAGTCTTTATCAGTCATAGCAACCATTTTTTTTGTGAGAATTATTTTAATTGTATCGAATGAACTACTTAATGTAAAAATTTTACCAAACAGTATACCGCTGTTTTTGTCTGTCACATCTGCAGATTGAATAGCTTCAACGAAGGTGCGTACTTGTGATAAACCGAAAGTTATTTTTTCTTGATTATCTAAAATAGCTGAAAATCCCTTGAAGTGTGGTTTATCCTTTTCACTATTCCATTTGTCTACTTGACTAGCTAAGACAACTAATTGCTCTTTTATCAAATACAACTTGTTTTGTAATTCAATAGATTCGCTTCCACCTGGGAAAATAGAATCTAAATCCCAATTCATTTTATAAGTCATTCAAAAACTTCCTTTCTATCTCAAAGTAATTCTATTATAGTCTAGTTAGTTAAAATATGAAAACACCTAAGAGGAAATGTTTGTGTCAAGTTTTTCTCGAGCGTCCTATTACCATGCTAGTTTAGACGTTTTATTCTTGTACACTCATCAGCTACCGCACGGCTACGCCGCTTGCTGGCCCATCTTTTGGGAGAAGGTTCCTAAAACCAGGAACCTTCTCCCAAAAGACAGGAATTAACGAAAACTTTTAATTAATTGTCCTATTGCTGATGAACGGGAGGCATATAACGGAATAGTCCCATTTTTTGCCCCGACTGACTGCCGTGTTTTCTCATGCAATAACGACGATAAACGAACCGTTTGGTTTAACTTACGTTGATTTCTCGCACTTCTATTTTGTTGGTGAAGATAGGCTTCACGCAAGGTGTGATTAAACATCCCTTGTTTTACCTTTACCATAGCTTCGCAACCTTCTGCGCTCCAATGCATTCCTCGCTTTTTCATGCGAAAAGAGATACGTCGTTGATTGGACTCCATTGCGCCTAAACCTCTTGCGTCCTTCGGCGCTTGTTCTACTTTTTCGCGCCAATCGAAAATTCGATCCCAATTTCGTACTACATAGGTTCGAAATGTAGTCAGTTTTTCCACTGCAGAAGTTTCATCTAGCGTACTTTCATACGTATCCAACCAAATAGTTAACTGATCTAAATCATGCGTCTTTAATGCTTGTTTGACCTGCTGTTTAAAAATGGTAGTTTTCACGCCAAATGCACGGTTTAACCCTTGAAAAACATGATAAGAGTCTAGCTGATTTAAAACAGGGTAGTTCGATTGAGAAAAAGCTTCTTGGAATTTGTCTGCGGTATACCCTTGTCCGCCGTCACTATTTGTAATGATTTGAGCTTGTTGTAAGGCATAATGATTCGCTGTAAAGGCTTGAATCTCTGCCCAAAAACCAGCGGTTTTTTTAGTCGTCATAATGGCTTTGGGTTCCTTTAAAGAGACGCGTTTCCCATTTTTATTCCAGCCTTCATAAAGGATGGCATGACGAACTTCTAAGCTCTTTTTCTTTTTTGTCCCACGGACAAAAACTCCATCAGCCTCGGCATAAAGATAGTCTACCTTTTTTCCTTCCGGCAACTCAGCTGATTCTTCTAGTTCCAATACGCTCTCTTCATCTTCACGTGCTTGTGCGGATCCAACGCGTTTGAGAAGACTACCGACTGTTTGATGACTAATCGTAACAGCTGTCCATTCATTTAACATATTTGCAGTATCTCTATAAGTAACTTTACTCGCCAACTCTGCCACTTTTACTTCTACTAATGGACTATGGCGTTGATATTTCCGAATACCTAGCCAGTCATCTAGCGGATAATGATTTTGACTCTCTTGATCTATCATCAAGGTACGACAATAACGAACAGACCCAAAAATAAACTGAACGGTTTTCCAATCTTCTCGTTTCACTTTCCAACCTTCCTCTTGTTTCTGCTCTTTGATTACCTGATTGAGATGAGTGAAGACATCTCCTACTAATTCAGCGAATACTTCATACATACAGACTTGAATAGCTTCTTCTGTCTCTATTAAATTGCTTGAATCCTTTATTATTTGGTAAACCTTTGATATAATCTTATTCATAAGAAGGCCTCTTTCATTTATGTATTTGCCGCTCAAGCATACATTTATGATAGAACGTCTTCTTTCTTTTTGCTAGTAAAAAATAATAGTATCTCGAGAACTATTTTACACATACAGAGGAAATAACTCTTATCTATCGGTTAGTTTTTTCAAATCGCTATAGGTTGACAGTTAGAGCTATTCCAGTTAGATTAGATGTGAGGTTAAGAATAACTATGCTTCTGTTAGGTGAGGCTCCTATATGGATATATGCTGCTGCCCAAAAACGTCGAGAGACACCAATGGGTCAACAGAGATGGTCGGATTAAGGCCATATTTAACGTAGCTGATGAATAATCTATGCCATATAGTGCTAAAACTCGACGATGGAGAAAAACTACCCATCTTATTTAGCCTTGTGCTAAATATAATGGCGTTTATTATGTGTATCGCTTATTTATTATAGATAATACGTGCACATACTCTGTCTTTATAAGAGTATGTGTTTTTTTTGTTTTACCACAAAGTCTAATAGGGAAATAAAGGAATCTGATAAAACGATAAGCAATGTGAATGGATTGGAAAATGGAGATAAATAAAAAATCAGATTTAAATAGGTAGTTTCTTAACGGAGAAGTAAGAAACTCAGTCAGGAATTTCATGTGATAATAGAATCTAGCGGCTTTACTTCTTTCATTAATATATGAAGGAGGAAAAAGTTTGTTAAATAAAGAAACAGATCTATATACAAAAAAATCAAAGAACAATCAATTAAAAAAGCTAGGCTATCTGAAAGAGAAAAAGTCCTTTATACTGAACTCAGATGACTCATCCAAGGCCAATAAAAAGGACATAATACATGGAAAAGGATAGAATAAATTCTGCTTTTAATAAATGGTTTTCTTCCATTAAATCAGATTGTTTACCAAGCCCTATTCAAAAAAAATTTGACTTGATAAATACCATAAGCAACTTAGCTTCTTTTTAGCTCTTCAACTTTTTCTTCATAGGAGTATTGACAAAAAAGAAAGTCTCAAAGAGATGGACGCGGGCTTTGTTTTGAAAGAACGTCAAAAAGAAATAGGTATGTCTAGTATCCGTTATTTCCGGCGCTCTAGAACGCCCTGACATCCAGATTTTGTTTAGTAACCTTTCAAGATAAAAAAAGGGGAAACTCTCCAGGTTATTACGAATCGTTTTGACTGCTCCTCTACTGACATTGCAGAAACGTGTAAAGCACGTTAGCAAATAACGCTGTTCTTCAATCCTATTAAACAACATATGACGATTAAAAAGTTTTTTTCGAGAGGTGAAAAAGGGGTTGTCAATCAATTGGTTTTAACCATGATTACTAGCTTATTAACCTATTTGATTAAGTTAAGAACAAAAAATAAATAGTCTGTTTTCCAAATCAAACGATTTTTTCATTGTCTGTTATTTGAACCAGCAGAAGAATGGTTTACCCTTTTGATATCGACTGATATCCTTAAAGGAAGGATATCAGTCGATAATGGACTCAGTTGAATAAGCAAATTTTTCTGAAGTTAGTCATCTTTTGCGCAAGCACTCCCTTTTTTTGCCTTTTTTTAGAAAAATTAAAAATTAGGTCAGTTAAACTATATTTATGCAACACTAGTGATTAATTTTATAAAAATAAAAAAATTCTTTATGCCGTTATAATGACTATAAAAAAATGTGTTTTTTGGGAGGAATGATTTGGTGAAAAAAATGGATGATCAAAAAAATAAGTATTATGAAGAAATATTTAAAGCTACAGAGAAGAATAATCGTAAAAAGTTCAGAGAATTATTCTTAAAGCTTCATATAAATGATCAAGTAGAACTTTTTCATCTTCTTTATCCTGAAAATAGAAAAAAAGTAGAAAGTTTTTTAGAACCAGCAGAATTTGCAGAGCTATTTGAATGGATGGATTCTGCTGATCAAACAGAAGCCTATGAAGCTTTTTCAGCAGAGTATGTTGCGAACTTATTCTATTATATGAAAATAGATAATGTAGTAAGTTTTTTATCTTATCGAGATGAAAAAGAAAGACTAGCTCTTTTAAGCGAGTTAAATTCAGCAGAAAGAAGTAAAGTAGAAGAAATGCTAGCCTATGAACCAGAGACGGCTGGTTCTATCATGACCAAAGGATTTATTAGTGTTTATGTTGAAAATACAGTACAACAAACCGTAAATATGGTACGTACCTTTGCTAAAGAAACAGAAATGGTCTATTATATTTATGTTTTAGATAAAGAAAGTAGATTGACAGGGATTTTGTCTTTGCGTGACATGATTATTCATCCAGAAGATACAATAGTCCAAGATGTTATGCTCACTCAACTAACCTTTGTAAGAGTAAATGATGACCAAGAAGCAGTTGCGCGTATGATTCAAGATTATGATTTATTAGCAGTACCTGTTTTAAATGACGAAGATGTCATGTTAGGAATTGTAACGGTTGATGATGTGATGGATATTTTAGTTGAAGAAACGACAGAAGATTTTAATGAGTTTTCTGCGATTCGAAAGACTAAAAATAAAATGGAAAGAGGAGAAGAAAGTGCTTGGCAAATGGCTCGAGTTAGGATGCCTTGGATTATCATCCTCGTTTTCTTGGGAATGATTAGTGCTTCTTTAATCAACTCTTTTGAAGAAACACTAAGTCAAGTTGTTGTACTTGCGGCTTTTATTCCAGTCATTATGGACTCAGCTGGAAATGTAGGGACACAATCCTTGGCAGTAGCAGTCCGAAATATTTCTATGGGAGGAAAAAGAACGAAAAAAGAATTTTGGGAAAATATATTAAAAGAATTATTAGCCGGAATGATGATAGGGATGACTGCCGGAATCGTTTTGTCACTCGTAGCAGGGATTTTTTATCAAAATCTGATTTTAGCATTTATTATTGCCTTTTCGCTTTTTATAACCTTAAGCTTATCTACTGTAGTAGGTGCTGTCATCCCTTTTCTAATTAACAAACTAAATATTGATCCTGCTATTGCTTCTGGTCCTTTTATTACAACGATTAATGACGCAATGGGTTTGATGATTTATTTTAGTATGGCAACAAAATTACTCCACGTTCTTTAATATACAAGGAGAAATCACGCTAACAGAGTAACTTCTATACGTAGCTAAATTTTTTTAGCAGAAATAACTGTATTTTGATATACTGAATCACTAGTGTTGCATAAACATAGCTTAATTTGACCTCATTTCTTGTTTTTCTGAAAAAAGGCAAAAAAAGGGAGTGCTTACGCAAAAGATGACTATTTCCAGAAAATTTTGCTTATTCAACTGATTCCATTACCAACGGACACCCTTTCTTTAAGGGTCTAAGTCGGTATCAAAAGATTAAACCATTCTTCTGCCGGTTGAAATAACAGATAACGAAAAAATCGTTTGATTTGGAAAACAGACTGTTTACTTTTTGTTTTTAACTTAATCAAATAGGTTAATAAACTGGCAATCATGGCTAAAATCAGCTGATTGACAACCCCTTTTTCACTTCTCGAAAAAAACTTTTTAATCGTCATATGTTGTTTAATATGCTTGAAAAACAGCTCTATTTGCCAACGTGCTTTGTACATTTCTGCAATGTCAGTAGAGGAGCAGTCAAAACGATTGGTAATAAACTGGAGAGTTTTCCCCTTTTTGTCTTGAACGGTTACTAAACGAAATCTGGACGTTAGATGGTTCTGAGCACCTAATGCGACCATTTGGTCGCTGATAACGGACTCACTCTTGAAAGCTACTAATGGTTCTAAAACATGAACTTTTGTATTCTTTTTGATTCTTGTCACAAAGAAGTAGCCCTGCGAGTGCATCGTATCTAATCGTTCAAAATCAAGGTAACCGCGATCAAACACATAAGTCGCTTCAGGTTGATTAACCAATACTTCTAACTGATTTGTATCGTGCTCGACGGCGTTAGTCAGTGTAAATTCATCTGGGTAAAGATGGTCATTATCCATAAAGCAGAGTTTTAAGTGAAGCTTAACTCCTGATTTTGTTTTACGAAAATCAGCCCATTGATAAAGGTTTTGGTTAAGTGAAAACGTCGAAGAATCAATTAGGTAGAGACTATTTCGTTTCGTTACGGGCCTTTTATTTTTAGCCTGACTAACTAGCTGACTAAAAATGGCTAAAAGAATCTCTGAATCTATTTTTGAGAGAGTTCTAGAGAGCTGAGAATAACTGATACTAGTCATACCCATTTCTTTTTGAAGTTCTTTCGAAACAAAAGCCGCATCCATCTCTCTAAGACTTTCTTTTTCGTCATTGATTCCATGAAGAAAAAGTTGAAGAGCTTGGAAGAAACTAAGTTTCTTATGGTATTTATCAAAGTCAACAATCTTTTTTTGAATAGGGCTTGGTAAAAGATTTAGCTTAATGGAAGAAAACCATTTATTAAAAGCAGAATTTGTTTTATACTTATCCATGTGTTAGGTCCTTTTTATTGGTCTTGGATGAGTCATCTGAGTTCAGTATAAAGGACTTTTTTGCATATTGGAATAATATAAACAAATTTGTGAAATACATAATGTTTCATGCAACACTAGTGATACTGAATAAAACGAAATTTTAAAATATTATGGAGTTAAAACGATTTAGGAAAAGGAGTGTGAATATGCGTTCAACAACAAGAGATAATAGTTATATTTTATTAGCACTAGTCATTATGGGTATTCTTTTTTATAGCTCATCTCAACCCTATGAGGAGCAATCTATCACATCTACATTAGATCAATTATTAGCTAAAGAACCTATGAAAAATCTATTAAGTACGATTCAATTTAGTTACGCAGATAGTGAAATAAGTATTTCTACACTGGGTTATAGTAAATTTGTTGAATTTTTTATTCGTAAAGCTGCTCATTTTGTGATTTATTTTCTTTTAGGACTATTTTGGTTTTTAGGATTAAAAAATAAACTAACGAGTACAGCTCTAACAGTGTTTATTTCTTGGTTACTAGCGACCGGGTACGCCGCTATAGATGAATTTCATCAAGGCATTACTCCAAATAGAACACCTTTATTACAAGACATTCAACTAGATAGTATTGGTGCAGCTACAGGGATTATTTTAGCGTTACTATTTTTTACTTTCCACAAGAGAAACCACAAAAAAAGGAATTATAAAAGCAAGAAAAGATAACGGCAATGAAGAGAAAGGTTACTAAGAAAAAACACGTACTAGAAAAGATTGCTCAGACAGTCGTTTTTTGGTAGAATAAACAAGGCTTACTTGCCTAAATAAACAATGAAATGAGGGAGTTGGATGTCAGGACATTCAAAATGGAATAATATCCAAGGACGAAAAAATGCACAAGATTCAAAGCGTGGAAAAATTTTTCAAAAAATATCTAGAGAAATTTATATGGCTGTTAAAAAAGGTGGACCTGACCCGAATATGAACCCTTCATTGCGTATGGTAATGGATAAAGCCAAGTCTAGTAACATGCCGAACGAGAATATTGATCGTGCTATTAAAAAGGTAGTAGTACCGCTGAAAGCGAAAATTATGATGAAGTAACTTATGAGGGTTATGGTCCTAATGGGGTAGCAGTTTTAGTCCACTCTTTAACTGATAACATAAACCGTACAGGAACAAACGTACGAGTTGCTTTCAATAAAAACGGCGGAGCTATTGGCGAAAAAGGTTCTGTTAGCTATATGTTTGAACGCAAAGGCTATATAGCTATCGAACGAGAAGGTTTAGACGTTGATGAAGATACAATGCTTATGAGCGTATTAGAAGCTGGTGGTGAGGAAATGGAAGCCTCAGAGGAAGCTTTTGAAATTTATACTGATCCTTCAGATTTTCCAGAAGTACGTGATTTTTTAGAAAGTGAAGGATATATTTTAGCAAAAGCAGAGGTAACAATGATTCCACAAACAATGGTTGAATTACCTGAAGATAAACAAGGAATTTTTGAGCAAATGCTAGATAAGCTTGAAGACGATGATGATGTTTCGGAAGTTTTTCATAATGCTGAATGATAATAAAATTGAATGTTTTAAGTGATTTATAGTAAAAAGTCACCGTTTAGTTTATCGATTCTGATAAAGAAATGGTGGCTTTTTTTTTATAAAAAATGAAAATCAAAAATAATGCAGATAATTAAAATAGAGAGCTTAAAAAAGGAGGCACAAGTAAGATAGAAATAAAATTAAGTTAAGGAGGGAAGCCTGAAACTTAAGTTCAATGCTAACGATTGAATAAAGTCATTATAATAGGGCGATTAGAATGGAAATAGAAAAATTTGCTGAAAACTTGATTTTAGAAGCACGAAATAAAGGCGCTAGTGATGTTCATTTATTACCAGAACTAACTCATTATTTTCTTTTTTTTAGAATTAGTGGAGAGATGCAAAAACATTCTTTAGTGGAATCAAAAGAGGCTAATCGATTAATATCTTATTTCAAATACCTTTCGGGAATGGATGTAGGAGAACGTAGGAAACCTCAAAGTGGCTCCGTACAACTGGCACTGAAAGAGAGTAAGCAAGCTTTGAGATTTTCTACTATCTCCAATTTTAGAAGTCAGGAATCATTAGTTATTCGGTTATTAAATAAAATGCATACAGGTTCTCTAAAATACACGACTTTTTTTCAAAATGAAGTAATTAAAATGAATGAATTAGTTCGATTTAAAAGTGGACTCATTTTATTTTCTGGCCCAGTCGGATCAGGTAAAACAACAACGATGTATCAATTAATTAAAGATTATCATTCAGAACGTAGCCAACAAGTTATCACGGTTGAAGATCCAGTGGAAATAGAAGAAACATCTTTTTTACAAACTGAAGTAAATGAAAAAGCAGGAATTTATTATGAGACATTATTAAAATCTAGTTTAAGGCATCATCCGGATACAATGATTATTGGTGAGATAAGAGACGAAGAGACTGCGAAAATGGTAATACGAGGAGCTTTAACCGGGCACTTAATTATTGCAACGATTCACGCTAAGAATGCAGTAGGGGTACTTTCACGCTTGTTAGAATTAGGTGTAACAATAGACCAATTGAGACAAACCCTTTTAGGAATAATATTCCAGAAACTAGTTCCAAAACGATGTTTTTTTTGTGAAGAAGAAACCTTAGCTGTTTGTTCACATTTCAAAGGGTATGGAAAAAGAGCGGTTATCTATGAAGTTCTGACAAAAAATGAATTGCAAAGTTGTTTATCTACTGAATCTATTTTAAATAATCAACAAACAGATACTCCCCGTTCCTTTAATCGATTACTCAGAAAGGCTTATGCTTATGGCTATATCACTACAACAACGTTTCAAAAATATCAAATACCTTAAGAAAACGACCTATTTTATTCAAGCGTCATTTTTGATAAAATTATCATCTTTAGTACAAGAAGGATTTACTCTGGGAGAAGCCTTAACGTTTTTAGCTAGAATAATGCCAAAAGAGGCCATTTGGATTCAAATGATTATTCAACAGTTAGAAAATGGAGAACGTTTTGATGAAGCGATTAGAAATCATGGATTTCCGGAGCGAGTCTGTTCACAGATATATTTATCTTTGATTCATGGACGTTTTGCATTCGCCTTGAATTCAAGTGGAAAGTACTTATCCGATAGAGAAAAACAGAAAAAAGAATTAATAAAATTATTACAATACCCATTTATCTTATTGATATTTATGTTGGGTATTCTAATGGCTATGCGAATTGTTTTATTGCCTAGTTTTGAAGAACTTTATGATACGACAGATCAAAATTTATCATGGTTAAATCGATTTCCTATTCTTTTTATTCAACACTTTCCTATTGTACTAGGAGTTAACCTATTGCTTTTCCTAATATTATTTATTGTTTTTCAACGAAAATTAAAAAAATGGACAGCGATAAAAAAAGCTGCTTTTTTTATGAAAATACCACTTTTGAATACAATGTTAAAACTTTACTATACTCATTTTTTCAGCTATGAATGGAGTCAATTATTGAAAAGTGGATATCAAATGAACACAATCATTAAATTGATGCAATCGAAAGAAGCAACAAAATTAATGAGAGAAGTTGCTGTATATATGGAAACAAATCTAATAGCTGGACAAAATTTCCAAGAATCGATGCAGCCATTAACTTTTTTTAGTCCAGAATTAGGATTGATTATTTTACATGGAGAAGCAACAAGCCAGTTAGCAAGTGAGTTAGCCCTTTATGCGCAGGATTGTCAAAATCGAATGCTCTTTCAGATACAAAGAATCTTTAGTTGGATTCAACCAGTTATTTTTTTAATTGTTGCTTTTTTGATACTTTGTATCTATTTAGCTTTACTCTTACCAACTTTCTCAATGATGGAGGAAATTATGTAATGAAAAAACTGAAAAAATTGAATACGAAAGGTTTCACGCTAATTGAAATGGTTTTAGTCCTTTTTGTTATTTCTATTTTAATGTTATTAATTATTCCAAATGTAGTGACCCAAAAAGAAAAAGTAGACACTAAAGGAACAGAAGCACTAGTAACCGTTGTGCAAACCCAAGTTGAATTATACGAAATGGAACTTGGTACGAAAGCTACTTCTTTTGAAATGCTACAAAGTAAGGATTATCTGAATGTAACGCAGGTAAAACAAGCCAATACTAAACTTCAAATGATTAATGGTATAGTCTCTGTAAAAAATTCTGCTCCATGAAAAAAATAGATTCAAGTGGAATACTGTTATTTGAGATGCTGATTGTTTTATTCATAGTAACGACTTTACTTATTATTCCAACAGTATTTTCAAAAAGAATGATAAAGGATACAACGACTCAATTATTTATTGAGGAATTACAAAGTGGTATAACAGCCAGTCAAAACTATGCTGTACTATCGGGTAAATGGACTATAATAGAGGTTTCAGCTCGGACTAATATGATCACGTTTAAAACGATGTCAAAAGAAAATAGTTATTCAGAATATGATTTAGAATTACCAGAAAATATTACCACACCATCGAATAAGCAATATATATTTAATGGTGAGAGCGGAAACTTACAGAGCTTTTCTACATTATATTTTGATATAGATGGAACACGATATGGATTAATTTTTCAACTAGGAAGTGGGCGTTATCGATGGGAATAAAGGACAGGATCAAAAAGGATATATCTTACTTGAAAGTTTGGTTGCTTTTTTGATTCTAACACTCTGTATTAGTTTTTATTTACCACTAACAACTAATTTACTTGTTACAATAAAAAAAGAAAAGACAGAGGTTGACTTAGCAAGGGTTGCTTATGAGCAATCACAGAAAATAGGGCTTAATCAAGATTTAGATAGTACTTGGCAAACTGGAAAAACCCATTATATTATTACTCTTTCAGAGATAAGCCAAAGAAAAGGGATTCATATACATTATGGTGGTCAAACTAAGGAAATGGATATTCTCTCAACCCAAATTATTACCCCTTAAAGAAGAAGGGTTTACACTATTAGAATCAATTGTTTCTTTATATGTTTTAGTAATATGTATTTTATTAATAAGTTACGCAGCTAGTCAATACCAAACGATAAGAAAACAAATATTTTTAGATCGTCAATTAGAATGGCATTTATTTTTGAACCAATTTGAATACGATAGTAAACAATTAGTATTTAAAGACATCACAACGAGTAGAGTTAGATTTGAAGAATTTGATCGTATTGGTAAAACACAGCGTGTAATTGTCTATCAAAAAGATTTGAAGAAAACAAATCTGATTAAAACAACTGAATTAGGTGGGTATCAACCCCTATTAATGAAAGTCAGTAAAGTGACATTTTCAAAGAAGGGTAATTTTTTAGTTATAGAAGTTTTATTCTCGAATAAAGAAAGTTATAAAGCGCAATTGAAAATAACTCAACCAGTTGAGGAGCTAGAAAAATGAATCAAAAAGGAACCATCTTACCTTCAGTAGTTATCTTTGTATTTTTGATTGCTACAGTTATGATTGGAACAGCTCGTATCTACAAAAATCAAATGCAGCAAATGATACTAACTGAAAACTACTATTTAATTCATACGATGATTGCATTATCAAAAGTTGAAGTTCAAAGGAAATTAGCAGAATCATCAACTTTTAAAAAAGCTGTTTTTAATTTTGAGGATGGGAAAGTGGAAGTGTACAAAGAAAAAGAAGAGTCGTATATCTTTATTGGAACAACTAAAAATAATCCAACTAATTCAATAAAGGTTAATGTATCTTTTCTTAACGATAAAGAATTTAACGGAAAAACTGATGAAAAAAAAGAAATAGAAAAGAGTGAAACCGAAAAAAGTTATGAATTATTGAAGAGTAAATAGGAACTAACCTATGTATTATTATGGTAAACCTACTTATCTAGACTATGAGGTAGGTAAAACTTAAATCCATTAAAAAAGTTTGGTCGTCATTATTTTACCTAATGATTATTGAACTTTTTTTGTATACAGTTTGAATAATAGCTAAACTTAAAGTCAGTAGTTAGATTTAGTAATTCTGAGATTAGAGTTGTTTCTAGTTTATGAAAAGGAGTGAAGAGGTGGCAATAACAATTTTAATACATACAGGTTTGATTGGTAGGAATTCGAAAATTAGTATAAAATAGACGGGGAAAAGGTCGCGAAAGTTATCGAAAGCAAAGAAATAAGGCTTGGAATCCCAAACGATAGAGTAAAGTTAAGCGTATCACAACCTGGAGGAGCAAAAAGCAATGAACTAGATGTAAATGATGGCGAAAGGATTGAAATAACAAGCATTAAGTGGATGAAGGTAAGTTTATTCCTACCCATACCTATACTATTTTTAACTAATTTTTATTTCTAATATTGCCTATAAAGTGTTTAGTCTTATTACTTTAGTCACCATTTTTATCGTAGCAGTATTTTAAGTTAACTACTTTAACTAAATCGGATAAAGTCATCAAGCTAGATAAATAAACGGATTTTTTTGAAATAAAACTTGTCTAGTTGACAAAATAAAGGGTTATTTCTTTTTACCCTAAAATTTGATATAATAGAATGGATTATGTTCAGCTATTTAAACTAGTTGAGACAGTGTGGAACTAAAAGACAAGGAGTGAAACAAATGTCACGTTTAAATAAGATAAGAGAAAGTATGAAAAAAAGAAATATAGAAGCTTTATTAATAACTAGTTCTTATAATTTGCGTTACGTATCTAACTTCACTGGAACAACAGGATTGAGTTTAATCACATTAGAAAAAGCTTACTTTGTGACAGATTTTAGGTATACCGAACAGGCTGCATCTCAAGCAATTGGTTTTGAAATTGTGAAGAATAGTGGGCCAGTCTATGATGAGGTTGCCCGGTTAGTAAAAAAAGATAAGATTAGCAGAATGGGATTTGAACAAGATTACGTCAGCTTTAGCACATTTGAACTTTTAGAACAAATTATTTCAAGCGAACTAATTCCTGTTTCAAATTTAATTGAAGAGTTGAGAGAAGTTAAGGATTCTTCAGAGATTAAAATCATTAAAAAGGCCTGTTCGATTTCAGATGTAGCTTTTAGCTATATTTTAGGGATTATTAAACCGGGAATGACAGAAATTGAAGTAGCAAATTTATTAGACTTTCATATGCGTAGTTTAGGTGCAACAGGTGTTTCATTTGAAACGATTGTAGCTAGTGGAATTCGTTCAGCAATGCCTCACGGAGTGGCGAGTCAAAAACTAATCGAAACTGGTGATTTTGTGACGATTGATTTTGGTTGTTATTACAAAGGATATGTTTCAGATATGACCCGTACAATTGCGATTGGGGAACCTGACGCAAAACTAAAAGAAATTTATGCGATAACATTAGAGGCACAGTTAAAAGTCATTGATGTGGCTAAACCAGGAATATCAGGTTCCGAACTAGATGCCATTGCACGTGATCATATTGCTAGTTATGGGTACGGGGAAGCATTTGGCCACTCAACAGGACACGGTATTGGTCTAGAGATACACGAAGGACCAAATGTTTCTAAATTGGCAACAAAAAAGTTTGTTGAAGGAAATGTTATTACGAACGAACCAGGAATTTATTTGCCAGGCATTGGTGGAGTTCGTATTGAAGACGATCTAGTTATTACTAGTTCTGGCAATGAAGTTATTGTCCATTCACCAAAAGAACTTATTATTTTATAAAACTAGAAAAAGGCTATAATTTATTAGGTAGATGGTTGTAAAAATGATACACTAAAGCAGAAAATAGGAACGATTCTAGGGGGAAAAAATAATGATGTCTGTAAATGATTTTAAAACGGGTTTAACAATTGAATTTGACGGTGGGCTTTGGAAAGTAATCGATTTTCAACACGTAAAACCTGGTAAAGGCGCAGCCTTCGTTCGTTCTAAGTTAAGAAATTTAAGAAATGGGAATGTTCAAGAAAAAACATTCCGTGCTGGAGAAAAAGTTGGAAGAGCTCAAATCGACAACCGTAAAATGCAGTTTTTATACGAGAGTGGCGATGTATATGTTTTCATGGATTCTGAAAACTACGAACAAATTGAGTTGCCAGAAGAGGCTATAAAAGAAGAGTTGAAATATTTAAAAGAGAATATGGAAGTTCATATCATGATGTTTAATGCTGAAATATTAGGTGTAGAGTTACCAAATACCGTCACATTAAGAATTGCTGAAACAGAGCCAGGAATCCGTGGAGATACATCTTCAGGTGGAACTAAAACAGCGAAGTTAGAAACAGGAACAAATGTTAACGTTCCTTTCTTTGTAAACGTTGATGATATGGTTAATGTTAATACACAAGATGGATCATACGTTTCTCGTGCATAAAATCTAAAATAAATACAATAGGAGGTCTTGAAAATGGCTGAAGAATCTAGTTTTGTAGTAAATAAAACAAAAGAAGCTTTAGGTGAAATTGAAGTAGCACCAGAAGTAATTGAAATCATTTCAGGTATTGCTGCAAGTAAAGTATCAGGTGTTCATGCTATGCGTGGGAAATTAAGTTCAGGTGTTTCTGAGTTATTTGGAAGAGTAGACCATAAAAAAGGTGTTCATCTAACTTCTGATGAAGAAGGTTTAAAAGTAGATGTATATTGTTACTTGAATTATGGCGTTTCTGTACCGAAAATAGCTTTAGAGCTACAAAAGAAAGTCCGCGAACAGTTAATTCAAATGACAGATATTGAGTTAAAAGAAGTTAATATTCACGTAGTAGGGATTGTACCAGAAAAAGCTGAATTAAAAGATTTATTTAGTTTTGATAATGAAGACGGTGAAGTAGAGTGAGTTTAACCAGACGTGAAATTAGAGAGAAAGCATTACAATCTCTATTTCAATTATCCGCTAATCAAGATCTTGCGCCAGAGATAGCTATGCAACAAGCCTTAATAAGCTCAAATGATTTAGCAGATGAAGTTGAAACAGTCTTGGTGCCCGAGTATTTAGACTTACTTGTTAAAGGAGTTATCAAAAATCAACTAATTATTGATGAAGAGGTTCAAAAATATCTTGAAAACTGGTCAATGGAAAGACTTGCAAAAACAGATGTAGTAATCATGAGAATTGCTATTTTTGAAATGCTTTATGTTCCAGATGTTCCAGCAAAAGTTGCTTTAAACGAAGCTCTTGAAATAACAAAGCTTTATAATGATGAAAAATCAAGGAAATTCGTCAATGGTGTATTGGCAAATATTGTGAATAACTTAGAAAAAAAAGAGGCTGAATAAGCTTCTTTTTTCTTTTCTTATAAATAGAGTTGAAGGCATATTACATTATTGATTGATATGGTAAAATATACACATATAAATAAAATAACTATTTAAAGTTAAAAAGGGTGGGAATGACGATTAGCGCAATTATAATGAGTAGCAAGAATTTAGTGGACAAAATGAATGAAGAAATGCAAGCAATGGTCAATGAGCTAAAATTAAAAGGAGTCATTCCTGGTTTAGCTGTTTTACTTATCGGTGAATCCCCAGCTAGTCAGATTTATGTACGCAACAAACAAAAAAGAGCACAATCATTAGGATTTAATTCGAAAGTAGTGAGGTATCCTCAAGAAGTTAGTGAGCAAGAAATTCTAAGAGAGATTAAGCAATTTAATCAAGACGACACGATCCATGGTATTTTAATTCAATTGCCATTGCCAAAACAAATAGATCCTGAAAAAGTTTTAAATGCAGTTAATCCGGAGAAAGATGTTGATGGTTTTCACCCAGTTAATATGGGTAAACTACTAATAGGAGAACCAGATAAGATTGCTTGCACTCCTTATGGCATAATGAAATTGTTAGAATATCACCAGATTGACATCGCTGGGAAAACGGCTGTGGTTATTGGTCGTAGCAATATAGTAGGCAAACCAATGGCTCAATTATTACTGATGAATGATGCTACAGTGACGATGTCTCACTCAAAAACGAACCATTTAGCAGAAATAGCAAAAACTGCGGATATTTTAGTAGTAGCAATTGGAAGAGGTCATTTTATTACAAAAGAATTTATTAAACCAGGTGCAGTTGTTATAGACGTAGGAATGAACCATGATGTAAAAGGTAAGTTGATTGGTGATGTAAAAGCCGATGAAGTAGCCGAGATAGCAGGTTATATTACGCCAGTCCCTGGTGGAGTTGGGCCGATGACGATTACGATGTTGTTGTATCAAACAATCATTAGCGCGCAAAGAACAATTTAAATGGATGATAAGTCAGGAGGGTTTTTTTTGACGAAGAAGTATTTAACCGTTACGGCTTTAACGAAATACATTAAAAGAAAATTCGAGCAAGACCCTTATTTAGAAAGAGTTTATTTAACGGGTGAAATATCTAACTTCAGAAATCGACCTAATGCACATCAATATTTCAGCTTAAAAGATGATCGAGCTAAAATTTCGGCGATGATGTTTAAAGGAGCTTTTCAAAGTTTGAAATTTACACCCGAAGAAGGTATGAAAGTTTTAATTATTGGTCGTATTTCTTTATACGAAGCGAGCGGTAATTATCAAATATATGTAGAGCATATGGAGCCAGATGGTGTAGGAGCTTTGTATCAGGCATTAGAAGAGATGAAAGTGAAATTAAAAAAAGAAGGATTATTTGATGCACCTAAGCAATTAATTTCAACTTTCCCTAAAAAAATAGCGATAGTCACTAGTCCATCAGGCGCAGTAGTTAGAGACATTATGACAACGATTAAAAGACGTTATCCAATTGTGCAATTAGTTATTTTTCCAACATTAGTGCAAGGAGTAAAAGCAGCCGACGATATTGTTAATAGCATCAGAATGGTTGAGGCAAAAGGTGATTTTGATACGATGATTTTGGCACGTGGTGGTGGTTCAATAGAAGATTTATGGCCATTCAATGAAGAAAAAGTAGCAAGAGCTATTTTTGAAGCTAAAACACCTATTATTTCTTCTGTCGGACACGAAACGGATACGACAATTGCTGATTTAGTTGCGGATATGAGAGCTGCAACACCAACAGCAGCGGCAGAACTTTCAGTTCCTTTGCTTTCTGATGAATTAATTAAAATAGAACAAATGCGCTTGCGTTTGTTTCAAAGTTATATGAGAAAGATGGAAGTATTAAGTCAACGATTAAATCGTAGTTTAGAATCGTATATCTTTAAACAGCCTCAAAGATTATATGAAGGTTATGCTCAAAATTTAGATATACTGACAGATAGACTTCAAAGATCACTATTAGAAAAAGTTCAGACAGGTCAACAAGATTTTAAACTAATGCATTATAAATTAATGGGAGTAAATCCTATTCAACTAATAGAAGGGAAACAACGAGACTTGGCATTAAGTAATCAACAGTTATTTAATGAAATGGAACGTTATATGGAAAAGATAACTAAGCGGGTCGATTATGCGATGCAGTCATTAGATTATCTAAGTCCTTTAAAAATTATGAACCGCGGTTACAGCTATGTAACAAAAAAAGATAGAGTGGTTAAAGCAGTAGACCAAATTCAACTAAACGATCAAATTCATATTCATCTGCACGATGGTGAGTTTGAAGCTACTGTAATAGAGAAAATGGGGGAAACAAAATGAGTGCTAAAGGAAAGATAAAATTCGAAGAAGCTATGCAACAATTAGAAGAAATTGTAACAAACCTTGAAAGAGGCGATGTTCCTTTAGAAGAGGCATTGGATCAATTTCAAAGAGGTGTTGGATTAAGTAAAATATGTAAAGAAACCTTACAAAACGCAGAAAAAACATTAACAAAAATTGTAGAAGAAAATGGAGAAGAAACATTGTTTGAAAATGAATCTGATTCAAATGAATAGGAGCTGAATAATAGATGGAATTCAGCTTATTTGAAAAAAGAGAAAAACCTTTAATCGAAGCAGCTTTAATTGAGTTTTTAGATAAGAGTACTTATCCAAAAGGAACGCTCAGTCAAGCAATGAGGTATTCCCTAACAGCAGGTGGGAAACGTATTAGACCGTTGCTATTACTAGCAACGGTTCATTCACTAGGCGGAGATATGTCCAAAAGCTACGAAATAGCAACCGCGTTAGAATACATTCATACTTATTCTTTGGTCCACGATGACCTTCCTGCAATGGACAATGATGCATTACGTAGAGGAAAACCAACTAATCATAAAGTTTACGGTGAAGATATAGCTATTTTAGCCGGAGATGGTCTGCTAACTCAAGCTTTTGAGATTGCCTCAAAAGGTTCTTTGTCAGATACAAAAAAAGTAGCTTTAATTTTAGCTTTGGCAAAAGCAGCTGGCCCAATGGGCATGGTTGCTGGTCAAACAGAAGATATAGAAGGCGAAAATCAACAAGTACCATTGGAAGCACTAAAAGCGATCCACGAAAAGAAAACGGGAGAATTATTAAGGTTTTCTGTTTATGCGGGGGGATTAATTGCAGATGCTCCCTCTACGGTATCTATGTTATTAAATGAATTTGCTGCACATTTTGGCTTAGCTTTTCAAATTCTAGATGATATTCTAGATGTTATTGGCGATTCAAAAGAACTAGGTAAAAAAACAGGAATGGACGTTACTTTAAATAAAAGTACCTATCCAGCTTTATTAAGTCTAGTAGGTGCTAAAGCAGCTTTAGAAGATGAATTAATGAGTGCAAGAAAAAACCTAATACAAATTGGAGACTATTATAAACAAAAGGGTAGTCACTTTGATAGTCAACTATTATCTGACATGCTTAATTTATTGCAACTTTAGCAAAGGAGAGAATACAATGAAGAAAGAGCGAGTAGATATTCTCCTTGTAGAACAAGGTCTATATGATTCCGTTGAAAAAGCAAAACGCGCTATCATGGCAGGGATTATTTTGACTGATAAAAATGAACGAATTGATACGGCTGGTGAAAAAATACCTGTTACGATCCAATTAAAACGTAAAGGTGAGAAGTTGCGTTATGTCAGCAGAGGTGGATTGAAATTAGAAAAGGCGATGGCTATTTTCGACGTATCAATAAAAGATAAGATCATGCTAGATATTGGCTCTTCAACGGGTGGTTTCACAGATGCAGCATTGCAACATGGAGCAAAGTTGAGCTACGCGCTGGATGTTGGTACAAATCAACTTTCATGGAAACTAAGACAAGATCCACGTGTTGTAGTAATGGAACAAACAAATTTTAGAAATAGCCGATTAAAAGATTTTAAAAAGGGACAACCTAATCTAGTTTCAATTGATGTTTCCTTCATTTCATTACGCATTATTTTACCTGTGTTGAAAGAAATTGTTTCTGTTGGAGGAGATGTTTTAGCTTTAATTAAGCCTCAATTTGAAGCTAATCGCAATGATGTTGGTGAAAAAGGGATTATACATGATCCTATTATTCACCAAGAAGTTCTAATAAGAATGGTTCAATTCTCCCTTGATCAAGGATACGATGTAGAGGCACTGAGTTTTTCACCAATTACTGGAGGGCAAGGAAATATTGAATTTCTAGCTCACTTAAAATGGAATAATAAGCTAAAAGGCTCACTAAATAAAATAGTTAGTACTGATGAGATAGTAAAGCTAGCGCACGAGAGTTTCCAATTTAATCAAAATTAAAAATTGTATATTTGCTTGTATTTTTTAATGAAGTTTCTAAATAATTTGATAAACCTTAGCTAAATTACTGTTATAACTAGAAAATATACGGTATAATGAGTGGAATACTGTATATTTATACTCACACTAAAATGAGGTGGAATTATGAAGAAGAAAGAACGGCATCAATTGCTGAAAATTCTTATTCAAGAACACGTAATTGAAAAACAAGAAGATTTTGTATCTATTTTAAGAGAAAAAGGTACTGAAGTTACTCAAGCTACTATTTCGCGTGATATCAAGGAATTACAGTTAATAAAAGTACCATCTTTATCTGGAGGTTATCGTTATAGTCTCCCTCCCGATGTACACTATGACACTTCAAAAAAATTAGAGCGCTTACTAAAAACGTGTTTTGTTTCCGTTGATGTACAAGATTATTTGCTTTTAGTTCGAACTATTCCGGGTAATGCTTTTGCATTAGGTTCTTTGATAGATTTATCAGAATTCCAAGAAATATTTGGAACCATTTCAGGAGACGATAGTGTCTTAATTATTTGTCGTTCTAATGAATTAGCTAAGAAGATAAAAAATCATTTTATTCGTATGTTATAAGTTTTTAAGTAGGCAAGTTAATGGAGGTGGATAGAGTGTTACAAGAATTAACCATTAAAAACTTTGCTATAATTCATGATTTAAGTCTAACTTTTGAAACAGGAATGACTGTTTTAACAGGTGAGACAGGAGCAGGAAAGTCGATTATCATTGATGCTGTTGGATTATTAGCTGGAGGACGTGGATCGAATGAATTTATTCGACACGGTGAAAATAAATGTGTTCTAGAGGGACTTTTCTCAATGGAAGGCAACTCGATGACTTATGATTTATTGGAGCAATACGATATCGCAAGTGAAAATGATGATGTCATTATCCAACGGGATATTCACCGTAATGGTAAGAATGTCTGTCGGATTAACGGGAGACTGGTTAATATTGCGACGTTAAGATTAATTGGTGAAACATTAATTGATATTCATGGACAAAATGAGCATCAAGAATTAATGAATCCTGAGAGACATCTGGCAATGTTAGATCAATTTGGTGGTGAGTCACTACAGAAAACGAAAAAAAATTATTGTGTAACTTTTTCTAAGTATACCCAAACTAAAAAAGCTTATCGTAAATGGCAAAATACTGAGCAAGAGTTTGCTCAAAGGCTTGATATGTTGCAATTTCAAGCAAATGATATCGAGATGGCTGAATTAATAGATAGAGAAGAAGATGAATTGTTGGAAGAAAAAAATCTATTAATGAACTATCAAAAAATTATAAATGCTTTATCAGAAGGTTATGATGCCTTACAAGGTGAAGAAAATAATGGGATTGATTTAATAGGACAAGCAATGACAGGGATAAGTAGTATTGAAGATATCGATCATAAATATAAACAATTTTCAGAGGTTGTTGCAAGTAGTTATTTTCAACTTCAAGAAGTTGCTAGTGATATCTTACGTGAAATGGATCAGATGGCTTATGATGAAAATAGGCTAAATGATATTGAAAAAAGATTAGAATTTATCTATCAAATGAAAAGAAAATACGGTGAATCTATTGAGGCAATTAAAAGGCACTATGAAAAAATTATGCTAGAGATTGATCAACTTCAAAATCGTGAAGATCATGTTAATAATTTAAAGATAGAAATGGACATGTTCTCAAAAGAATTGATTGATAAAGGTGACATTTTATCTGAAATGAGACAAGTAATCGCTTTAAAACTAGAAGAGGCTATCCATGAACAATTTAAAGAATTATTTATGGATAAAGTGATCTTAAAAGTGCATTTTTTTGAAAAAAATCAAGAAGATATTTTAAGTAGAGCCCATGAAACGGGGTTTGATCGGATTGAATTTTATATCGCAACGAATCCAGGTGAACCGCTTAAGCCATTAGTTAAGGTAGCTTCTGGTGGGGAACTATCCAGAATAATGTTAGCGATGAAAACTATTTTTTCAAAAACTCAAGGATTAACAAGTATTATCTTTGACGAAGTAGATACTGGTGTCAGCGGAAGAGTTGCTCAAGCGATCGCGAATAAAATTTACATGGTTGCAATGCACTCACAAGTTTTATGTATAACACATTTGCCTCAAGTGGCGGCCATGTCTAATCATCATTTATTTATTTCTAAAACGATTATTGATGAGCGAACAGAAACACATGTCGTAGCTCTAGCTGAAACTGAAAAAGTTAATGAGGTTGCTCGTATGCTTGCGGGAACAGAAATAACTAAACTAACGATTGAACATGCTAAAGAGCTAATAAATTTAGCGGAGATCCAAAAAGATAAAACTACGAATAAATAAAATATTCCGTTACTCGATTGAGTAACGGAATATAATTTTTTAAAAAACGAGTAAGTTCAAGATAGCAGTAATGAATACAATACCGACCATAGAAAACAACATCACCCAGACAAAAATTTTGGTCAACTTTTTGTTAATATTTACTTGTTTATCTTTATTACTTTTCGCCATGACATTATTCGCCTACTTTCATTTGGCATACTTAGCCTATTATACCTCAATTAAAGATCTAAAATCAAGTTTTTTATAAGTAATGTTTCTTTTTTAGTAACCAAGTCGTTAAGAAGCTAATAAAAAGAATTAAAACCATAATAATCCAAAAAGCAAATGATCCTTGATCAATGGGTAAATTAACATTCATACCCCAGATTCCGCCAATAATTGTTGGTATAGTTAAAACTATTGTAATAGAAGTCAGAAATCTCATAATATTATTTAAATTATTTGAAATAACAGAAGAAAAAACAGCACTGATTTGCTCTAAAAGTCTAGAAGTTTCTTCAATCATAACTTCAGCTTGCCTATTTTCAACAACAACATCATGCAATAAATTACGATTTTCAACTTGTACTGTAAAAGATTTAATTTTTTTTAATTTGTCAAAAATAGGGTGACTAGCATGAATAGAAGAATTAAAATAAATAAGACTTTTTTGAAGAGACATTAAAGCAAAAAGTTGTTCGTTTTCAGTAGATTTGGTTAATTGTTGTTCCATATATTCTGTTTTTCTAATAATTTCTTTTAAATAAAAAACGTAGTGGGAAGAGATTTGCCAAGCGACCTCTAAAATAAATAATTCTTTTTTCTTCGTATTTACAGGGTAGTCTATTTGGTTATCAATAATTTTTTTCAAAAATAAGGGAATATCTTCGGCAGCAGTTATGAGGGTATGTTCAGTTAAAATCATAGCAAAAGGAATAGTAATATATTCATCATAACCTAATTTATTTATTACTTTAGACGGATAGTTAAAGATAATCAAATTTGGTTCTTCTATAGGGTTGATTCCTAATTTTTCTTGTCGCGCAATTTCGTCAGGATCATTAACGCAAGACAAATAGTCTTTTGGGAAGTTAAATTTTCTTGATAAGTATTCAATTTCATCAATAGTAGGTTTTGAAACGTGAATCCAGTCGTTTATCTGATTGTTGATTCCTCTAGTCATGAGTCCAGCGGAATTAGTATTATAAGATTGAAGCATTGTAGACCCCCTTATTCAATAACTAACTTATTTACGTAGTTAAACTAATCATACACTATTTTAAACCGCTAAAGAGATTAAATGTAAAATAAAAAAAGCTATCACAAATAGTGAAATAGCATATTTAAGATGAATGGCTCACCTAGATGACTATCTTAACAAAGAGCCTAATAAAGTAAAAAATTAAGACCTCTCTAGTATTCCTTTCTTTTAATTTTAGCTTATTTTTGGTAGGATAGTAAGGTCTAAAGAAACTTTAACATTAAACAGTAATTTAAGTATTTAAAGGGGGAAATTAACAAGTGAGTAAACAACAAATTGGTGTAGTAGGAATGGCAGTAATGGGTAAAAACTTAGCTTTAAACATTGAAAGTAGAGGATACTCTGTTTCTATTTTTAACCGAACTGGGTCAAAAACAGAAGCTGTTATTGCAGAAAATCCAGATAAAAATTTATTTCCAACATATACGACGGAAGAATTTGTTCAATCGTTAGAAAAGCCACGTCGTATTTTATTAATGGTACAAGCTGGTAAAGGAACAGATGCAACCATTCAAGGACTTTTGCC
Source organism: Carnobacterium iners (assembly GCF_900177385.1). Taxonomy (NCBI): domain Bacteria; kingdom Bacillati; phylum Bacillota; class Bacilli; order Lactobacillales; family Carnobacteriaceae; genus Carnobacterium; species Carnobacterium iners. The sequence continues at coordinate 2,431,342 of NZ_FXBJ01000002.1, read as the reverse complement.
ATATCTTGATGCAGGAGATGTTTTAATCGATGGAGGAAATACATTCTTTAAAGATACAATTCGGCGTAGTGAAGCACTAGCTGAATCAGGTATTAACTTTATTGGTACAGGTGTCTCCGGCGGAGAAGAGGGAGCTTTATTAGGGCCAGCAATTATGCCTGGTGGACAAAAGGAAGCTTATGATTTAGTAGCACCAATTTTAGAACAAATCGCAGCAGTTGCTGAAGATGGCGAAGCTTGTGTTGCCTATATTGGACCAAACGGGGCAGGTCATTATGTCAAAATGGTGCATAATGGTATCGAATATGGAGATATGCAATTAATTGCTGAATCTTATGATTTATTACGTAAAGTAGCTGGTTTGTCGGTTGATGAAGTAGCAGAGGTTTTTGCAGAATGGAATAAAGGCGAACTAGATAGCTTCTTAATCGAACTTACAGCTGATGCTTTAACTAAAAAAGATCCAGAAACTGGTAAACCAATGGTAGATATTATCTTGGATAGAGCTGGCAATAAAGGAACAGGTAAATGGACATCACAAAGTGCTTTAGATTTAGGTGTGCCTCTTCCTTTGATTACAGAGTCTGTTTTTGCTAGATATATTTCAGCTCTGAAAGAAGAGCGTGTAGCAGCAAGTGAACTATTACCTAAACCAACGCCGTATTCATTTGATGGAGATAAGGCTGTATTAGTTGAAAATATACGAAAAGCCTTATACTTCAGTAAAATTATGAGTTATGCTCAAGGATTTGCCCAAATGCGTACAGCAAGTAAAGAGTATGAGTGGAGCTTACAATACGGAGAAATTGCTAAAATTTTCCGTGCAGGTTGTATTATTCGTGCTCGTTTCTTACAAAAAATTACAGATGCGTACGATGAAAATCCAGAATTAAAAAATCTAATGTTAGATGATTACTTCTTGGATATTACAAAAAATTATCAAGATGCTGTAAGAGATGTAATTGGAATTGCAGTGAAATCAGGTGTACCAATACCGACATTCTCTTCCGCTATTGCTTATTATGATTCTTACCGCTCAGCTAGCTTACCTGCGAATATCGTACAAGCTCAAAGAGATTATTTCGGTGCTCACACGTACGAAAGAACAGACAGACCCGGCACATTCCATTTTGATTGGTATGGCGAAAATGGCCAAGAAGAACTATAAATCATTTTAATTTGTTAAAGAAAAATAACCATAGAATCGCATTCTTTCTGCGATTCGTGGTTATTTTTCTCATTTTATTTTAATTTATGGTAAAATCATATAAAGCAAATAAATAAATAAGTGAATAAGTAATCAAGAAGGTTATTGAGAAAATTAGACTGGCATGGTATTGTAACAAAGGCAAAGTCTAGCGAAAATAGAGAGAATGGCGGGAATTAGATGAATAGAATATTAATTATTGAAGATGAGAAAAATTTAGCACGTTTTGTTGAATTAGAATTAAAGCATGAAGGATATGAAACAGAAGTCCGTTATGATGGTCGTTCAGGTTTGGAAGCAGCATTAAATAAAAAGAAAAAATGGGACGTTATTTTACTGGATTTAATGCTGCCAGAGTTAAATGGTATAGATGTTTGTCGTCGTATTCGCCAAGTTAATACGGTACCTATTATTATGATGACTGCTAGAGATTCTGTTATCGATCGTGTTAGTGGATTAGATCATGGTGCTGATGATTATATTGTAAAACCTTTTGCTATTGAAGAACTACTAGCCAGAATGCGCGCTTTATTTCGTCGAATTGAAATTGAAAATGAACAAAATATCACTAAACAAACAATCGTAAGTTACCGTGATTTAACTATTGAAAAAGAGAATCATGTTGTTCATCGTGGAGAAAAAGTTATTGAATTGACAAAAAGGGAATACGAATTATTACTAGAATTAATGGAAAATGTTAATGTTGTATTAGCTCGAGATATCCTACTAAACAAAGTCTGGGGATATGAATCTGAAGTAGAAACAAACGTAGTGGATGTGTATATTCGCTACTTAAGAAATAAAATTGATGTTCCAGGTATGGATAGCTATATTCAAACCGTACGTGGAACGGGCTATGTGATGCGTACGTGACATACGCTTTTTCCAACAAAAATAATAAAAAACGCATTTCTTTAAAATGGAAATGGACAATTGGTGCTACTCTAGCTATCTTTTTGACATATATAATCTTTACTGTAGCTATTTTTATAGGATTCAGACAAATTATGTTAACTGAAGAAACACAAGATGTAAAAGAAATTTTAGTTGGTGTTACAAATCGGCTTAATGGTGGTTCGAGTGCGCTATCGAAAGAAACAGTTTATTTAAATCTAAGTGGGAACTATACACTAACGACTCTTGAGTTAGGAGAAGAGTTTGATCAGCGCAACTTAGTTTATGGACAGTCAAGTAATTATCAAGATACTATTTTCGCTAAGATGAATGAAGAAGGTGTATTTGTCCGAGTTTACAGCCCGACTTCAAGATTATTATTTGAAACTGAGCCAAAAGATAGTCCTTTTAAAAGGTCTGCTCAACTTTTGATTGAGCCAATTAAAATGAATAATAAAGGAGGTATCCGAGGTGTTTCTCCAATTTATTCTAGAGTGACACAAAATTTAATTGGGTATGTCCAGGTTACTAATGAGATGGTTAATTACCACTATATGAGTGGGAAAATTTTATGGGCTATTTTGGGTATTGGAATTTTAGCATTAATATTTAGTGCAGTTCTTGGTTATTTATTAGCCGTTAACTTTTTGAAACCGATTAAAAAAATTACTAATACAATGAATGATATTCGTGAGGATACACAATCTACTTCTCGAATTGAACTAGATGAAGGAAATGATGAATTAACTCATCTTTCAACTGTTTTTAACGATATGCTAGATAGAATGCAAAGGTATATCGAACAACAAAAAGATTTTGTAGAAGATGTTTCTCACGAATTAAGAACGCCTGTAGCTATTATGGAAGGTCATTTAAAGTTGTTAAACCGTTGGGGCAAAGATGATCCTGAAGTTTTAGATGAATCGTTACAAGCTTCTTTGCAAGAAATTGAAAGAATGAAAAGCTTAGTTCAAGAGATGCTTGATTTATCAAGAGCTGAACAAGTTGAAATTCATTATAAAAATGAAAAAACATCCCTTAAGCCTTTGATTTTACAAGCAATAATTAATTTTAAATTGATTTATCCTGACTTTGTATTTAACTTAGATGACGATATAAGAGATGAAATATATGTTTCAATCTATCGTAACCATTTAGAACAAATCCTGGTTATTATCTTAGATAATGCTGTGAAATATTCATCTGAGAGAAAAGAAATACATGTGTCTGTTGCTGCAGATAACCAAAATGTAGATATTGCTATTCAAGATTTTGGAGAAGGCATGACACAGGAAGATACAGAAAAAATATTCAATCGTTTTTATCGCGTTGATAAAGCGAGAAGTCGCTATAAAGGCGGAAATGGTTTAGGTCTAGCTATTGCAAGAGAACTTTTAATAGGTTATAAAGGAACCGTTTATGTTGAAAGTGTTCTTGATTATGGTTCTATATTTAGAATAAAATTACCAATTTATCAAAACGAAATAAAAAATTCATAAGAAGATAAGCAAAAAAAGATTTCTGCCTTTTTAAGGACAGAAATCTTTTTTTATTTTCGTTGTTGTTTACCGGAATTGCGCCCAGAAGAATCATTAGAAGGGCGAACACTGACTTTTTCAGACATTAATTCTTTAGGTTGTTCTTGAATAGGTTCGGCTTGCTTGATGACACGTTCTTTTTTAGGTCTGTTTTTCATTTCTTCAGCGATTTCAGCTTGTATTCTAGGTTTATAATAAAAGTTAGTGAGAATAGTTTGGAATACTCCGAAGAATCCACCGACTAACCAGTAAAGGCCTAATCCAGCAGGAGAAGAAATTGTGAACATTAAAATCATAATCGGATTCATGTACATCATAGTCTTCATTTGTTTCTTTTGTTCAGGTGATATGCCAATCATTGAAACATAAGCTTGAACTAAATAAATTAATCCAGCGCCAATAGCTAAAGGTATATTTCTTGTACCTAAGTTGATACCTAAAAATGTACTAGCAGCAATTGGTCCAGATAAGCGAATAGCCTGAAACATGGCAGTAAAGATTGGCATTTGAATAAGTAAAGGCAAACAGCCAATGCCGCCTAACATGCTCATATTATTTTCTTTATAGAGACTCATTAGTTCTTGTTGAGCAGTAGCTTTTTCTTCACTTGTTGTTGCAGCTTTTTGTTTGGCTTGGATAACATCTAATTCTGGTTTGATTACAGCCGTTCTTTCTTGCTGAGCTAAAGATTTTCTTGATTGACTTAAGTTTAGAGGCAAAATTATGACTCGAACAATTAACGTAATAATGATAATCGCAAAACCATAACTACCATTAAAAGTATCGGCTAACCAAAGAATAAGGTTTTGTGTAGGAACGACTAAAAATTCGTAGATAAAGCCTTCAGGATTACCTTGTTTGTCTGTACTCATACAACCAGAAAGAAAAAGCATCACACTTAAAAGCGATCCAGTCAAGAGGTATTTATTTAATTTTTTCATTACTCACTATCCTTCATTTTAAATGTTTTTATCAATAACAAATCCAACTATACAGGATATATGAATCGATTTCAATTAGTTATAGAAAATTTAATTCTTTCGGGCAAGGAAGAATCCTCTATTATTTGTAGATGATCTACTTTTCCACTTGGAGAAGGAGATTTTTTAATTTTTTCTATAAATTTGTCTATTTTAACGGGATCGCCATTTGCTTCTATATATACACTTCCGTCAGTTTGATTTTTTACAGAGCCAAAAATTCCAATTTCATCAGCAACCATCTTTGTCATAAAACGAAATCCTACTCCTTGAACACGTCCTGTTGCAGTCATTTTCACCTTTTTCATTACCATATTTTCTGTACCTTTCGTTTGTTTTGCATCAGGGATGGGTAATCTCTTTTTTTTTAACTTTTGGAAAAGGTTTATCATCTTGATTTCCTCCTTTGAAACCCTATCTATCTTTATCATTTTATAAGTCAAAAGCTAATCCGTCAACTATTCCAATAAACATAGTTTGTGTCAAGTTTTTCTCGAGCGTCCTATTACCATGCTAGTTTAGACGTTTTATTCTTGTACACTCATCAGCTACCGCACGGCTACGCCGCTTGCTGGCCCATCTTTTGGGAGAAGGTTCCTAAAACCAGGAACCTTCTCCCAAAAGACAGGAATTAACGAAAACTTTTAATTAATTGTCCTATTGCTGATGAACGGGAGGCATATAACGGAATAGTCCCATTTTTTGCCCCGACTGACTGCCGTGTTTTCTCATGCAATAACGACGATAAACGAACCGTTTGGTTTAACTTACGTTGATTTCTCGCACTTCTATTTTGTTGGTGAAGATAGGCTTCACGCAAGGTGTGATTAAACATCCCTTGTTTTACCTTTACCATAGCTTCGCAACCTTCTGCGCTCCAATGCATTCCTCGCTTTTTCATGCGAAAAGAGATACGTCGTTGATTGGACTCCATTGCGCCTAAACCTCTTGCGTCCTTCGGCGCTTGTTCTACTTTTTCGCGCCAATCGAAAATTCGATCCCAATTTCGTACTACATAGGTTCGAAATGTAGTCAGTTTTTCCACTGCAGAAGTTTCATCTAGCGTACTTTCATACGTATCCAACCAAATAGTTAACTGATCTAAATCATGCGTCTTTAATGCTTGTTTGACCTGCTGTTTAAAAATGGTAGTTTTCACGCCAAATGCACGGTTTAACCCTTGAAAAACATGATAAGAGTCTAGCTGATTTAAAACAGGGTAGTTCGATTGAGAAAAAGCTTCTTGGAATTTGTCTGCGGTATACCCTTGTCCGCCGTCACTATTTGTAATGATTTGAGCTTGTTGTAAGGCATAATGATTCGCTGTAAAGGCTTGAATCTCTGCCCAAAAACCAGCGGTTTTTTTAGTCGTCATAATGGCTTTGGGTTCCTTTAAAGAGACGCGTTTTCCATTTTTATTCCAGCCTTCATAAAGGATGGCATGACGAACTTCTAAGCTCTTTTTCTTTTTTGTCCCACGGACAAAAACTCCATCAGCCTCGGCATAAAGATAGTCTACCTTTTTTCCTTCCGGCAACTCAGCTGATTCTTCTAGTTCCAATACGCTCTCTTCATCTTCACGTGCTTGTGCGGATCCAACGCGTTTGAGAAGACTACCGACTGTTTGATGACTAATCGTAACAGCTGTCCATTCATTTAACATATTTGCAGTATCTCTATAAGTAACTTTACTCGCCAACTCTGCCACTTTTACTTCTACTAATGGACTATGGCGTTGATATTTCCGAATACCTAGCCAGTCATCTAGCGGATAATGATTTTGACTCTCTTGATCTATCATCAAGGTACGACAATAACGAACAGACCCAAAAATAAACTGAACGGTTTTCCAATCTTCTCGTTTCACTTTCCAACCTTCCTCTTGTTTCTGCTCTTTGATTACCTGATTGAGATGAGTGAAGACATCTCCTACTAATTCAGCGAATACTTCATACATACAGACTTGAATAGCTTCTTCTGTCTCTATTAAATTGCTTGAATCCTTTATTATTTGGTAAACCTTTGATATAATCTTATTCATAAGAAGGCCTCTTTCATTTATGTATTTGCCGCTCAAGCATACATTTATGATAGAACGTCTTCTTTCTTTTTGCTAGTAAAAAATAATAGTATCTCGAGAACTATTTTACACATACTAAACATATGATATGATTAAAATGCATATAATAAAATAATTGAGGTGAGGAAAATGTTTCAAGTAATAGAATTACAAGGAGAATATGAACCTTGGTGGTTTTTTGATGACTGGAAAGAACAAATAAGCCAAATCAAAACCTTCGAAATATTTGATGAGGCTTTGATTGATTACCAGAAAAAATTTGAATTGCTTTATAATGAGTTTCCTAGTTACCAAACTAAAAAACAATATTTAGCTGCCTTCTGGGATGACGAACAAAATGAATATTGTCCCGAATGTGAAGACGACATACAACTATTCCACAGTGTTATGTTGTTAAAAGAATATAACGTAATAGAGTAAATAAACCAACTAAACTAAGAATAATAAGTAGAAAAAAGAAAGGGACAGATATGAAGACATTAATTATTGCTGAAAAACCAAGTGTAGGAAAAGAAATAGCTCGAGTTTTAGGAGCAACCAATAAGAACAAAAGTTATATTGAAGGTCAAGATGTTATTGTTACATGGGCATTGGGTCATCTATTAGGACTTAAGATGCCTGAAGATTATAAAACAGAATGGGCAACATGGAACATGGAAAGTTTGCCGCTGATTCCAGAAGAGATGCAAATCAAGCCACTAAAAAATACAGCGGCCCAATTAAAAACGATTAAACAACTTTCTCAAAGGAAAGATGTAAATAAGGCCGTTATTGCAACAGATGCTGGTCGAGAAGGCGAATTAGTAGCTAGATGGATTTTAGAATACGTTAAATTTAAAAAGCCTGTACAGCGGTTATGGATTTCATCGCAAACAGATCAAGCTATCAAAAATGGATTTAAACAACTGCAACCTAGTAAGAAGTATGATGATTTATATGATGCAGCAGTTGCTCGTTCCGAAGCGGATTGGTTAGTAGGCTTGAATGTGACAAGAGCATTAACTGTGAAATATGAGGATAGTTTGTCAGCAGGTAGAGTCCAAACTCCTACGTTAGCAATGGTTAGAAAACAAGAAGCTCAAATAGAAGATTTTGTAGCAGAAACATTTTATACGATTCAATTAATGATTAACGGGCAAATGGCAACGCTGGCTAGCGGAGCTCCAGAAAGAATAAAAGACTTAAATGAAGCTGAAAAAATAGCCAAACACTTAACAAAAGAATCTGTTGTAGTAAAAGAAGTAAAAGAAAAAATTCAAACTCACCTTCCTCCCTTGCCTTATGATTTAACTGAGTTACAAAGGGAAGCCAATCAACGCTACCAATTTTCTGCTAAAAAAACGCTAAGTGTTATGCAAACTCTATACGAACGGCATAAAGTTGTTTCTTATCCAAGAACAGACTCTAAGTATCTGACTATAGACATGAAAGAAACATTAAAGGACCGGTTACAAGCTGTTCACGGATTTGCTAATGAAGAAGTAAAAAACATTATCAAAAAAGGCTCTAAAGTAACTCAAATGGCAATCTTCAATAACGCTAAAGTTACGGACCACCATGGAATTATTCCAACAGAAGAACGAGTTCGTATTGAAAAGATGGACCAAGATGAAATACGCATTTACCGGATGATTGTTGAGCGGTTTATTGGCTTATTTTTACCTGCTTATAAAGTAGCTCAAACAACTTATTTGTTTGCTGCGGCAGAGACTACCTTTAAACTAAAACAAGAAGTTGTTTTAGAAAATGGATGGCGCAAGTTAGAACCCGTAAAAGAAAAAAGACGTTTTAAACAAGGGGAACAAATAGAAAACCCAATCTTTGAAGTGAAAAAAGAACTAACCAAATCACCAGGTCGATTGACAGAGTCTTCGTTACTTCAAGCAATGGAAAAGCATAGCTTAGGAACACCAGCAACAAGAGCTGAAATTATTGAAAAGTTGATAAGTAATGAATTGATGGAACGTAAAGCGACGAAGCTATCTGTCTCACCAAAAGGGAAACAATTGTTAATATTAGTAAATCCAGCATTAGTTACACCTGAATTGACTAGTGAATGGGAAAAGTCTTTAGAGCAAATAGCTACCGGAAAATTAAAAAAAGAAGTTTTTTTGAAACAAATAAAAATAGAAACAAAAAAATTAATCAAAGAAATAAAAACGAGTGAACAGTCTTACAAAGACTATTCTTTGACAACTAAAACTTGTCCAGAGTGCGGCGAACTGTTGAAAGAAAGAAGTAGTCGAGAAGGGAAAATGCTGGTTTGCACTAAAACGAGTTGTTCATATAGACGTTTTAAAGAACCGAAAGTTTCCAATAAAAGATGTGCACAATGCCATCGTAAAATGGAAATTCACGAAGGGAAATCCGGAAAGTTTTTTAAATGTAAATACTGTAACGTTTCTGAAAAAATGGATAATACAAAAAATAAAAAAATAACTAAACATGAAACAAAACGTTTAATGCAAAAAGTAAATAAAGAAGCTCAAGAAGAAGTAGAAAGTCCTTTAACGTTAGCGCTTAAGGCTGCAATGGAAAAACAAGGGAAATAAAGCTATATATTGTAGTGAGTTGAATCATTTCTGTATGAGTCAGAAAGATTCCTAATCACTATAATATAAGCTTTTTTTGTCTAAAAGGCAGATTCCACTTTCTATTTGTTTTGTGTATAATGAAAAAGAAGTGTCAAAGGAGGTAAGTTTGCTATGGCAACGAAAAAGAAGAAAAGTAATAAAAATACGTTCTCAATTGAAATTATAGGTATTATATTTATCTTACTAAGTTTGCTTGCGACTTCGCAATTAGGCTTTATAGGAGTATTAAGTGCCAATTTATTTCGTTTTTTTGTAGGCAATACTTTTATATTTGCAGCTTTATTAATAGGGATATATGGTGGTTATTTAGTGTTAAAAGGAGCAGAGCCTCCATTTAAAAATAAAAGAGTAATCGGAATGGGAACGGCATATGCAAGCACATTGTTATTGTTGCATGCTCAATTATTTGCTCCAATTATGGATACAAATGTGAGTGTCGTTTCAGCTTCGATACGCTTTTTTATAATAGATATGACTAAAAATGAAATTTCACAGTCTTTGGGTGGTGGAATGATTGGAGGAATACTCTACTCTGTTAGCTATTTCTTGTTTTCACAACTAGGAAGCTATTTACTCGTTGTGCTATTGTGGTTTATTAGTATTTTCTTAATTTTCGACTTATCATTTAAAAAATTTATGAAAATTATTCGAACTTATTTAAAACAAGGAATAGGCTACTTGCATATAGGGTTTAAAAAAATAAAATTATTTATTGCTGATTGGTGGCAGAATCTGAAAAAAAATAAGAAGCATCTTAGTGAAAAAAAACAGGATGATTCAACAGATAAAAAGGTAAGATATTCTGATAAAAAACATAAGGATACTAAAAAAAATAAGACTGACTTATTGAATCAAGTAAATTCGTTAAAGATCAATAATTATCAAAACCAAGAAGAGGAAGCACAAATGCAAAAAAAAGTAGAGTTAAAAGAAGAGTCTTCTAATAATCAAGATTTAAAATTTGAAATAAAACCAGAATCTGAAAATATTGATTATCAGTTACCGCCTACTAGCTTATTGGATGAAGTTAAAAAAACAGATCAAACTAATGAATATGCTTTAATTCAGAGAAATGTAAAAAAACTTGAAGAAACATTTAAAAGTTTTGGAGTAGCGGCTAAAGTCACAAAAGCAAATCTTGGACCCGCTGTGACAAAATACGAAATTCAACCTGCAGTTGGAGTAAAGGTAAGCAAAATTGTAAGTCTTAGTGATGATATAGCACTAGCACTAGCTGCAAAGGATATAAGAATGGAAGCACCTATTCCAGGCAAACCGTTTATTGGAATTGAAGTTCCAAATAGTGAAGTGAGCCTTGTAGCTTTTAGGAATGTCATTGAAGGACAAGTAAAAAATATTGATAAATTGCTAGAAGTTCCTCTAGGTAGAGATATATCTGGTAACGTCACGATGGCTGATTTAACTAAGATGCCTCATTTATTAGTAGCAGGATCAACCGGCAGTGGGAAATCAGTTTGTATTAATGGCATCATAACTAGTTTGTTAATGAGAGCTAAACCAAACGAAGTAAAATTAATGATGATTGATCCAAAAATGGTTGAATTAAACGTATATAATGGTATACCACATTTATTAACGCCAGTTGTTACTAACCCTAAAAAAGCTGCACAAGCTTTACAAAAAGTCGTCTCTGAGATGGAACAGCGCTATGAATTATTTGCTGCTAGCGGCCAACGAAATATTACGGGTTACAATCAATTTATCATAGAAAAGAATTTAGAAAATGGAGAAGGGCATCCTACTTTGCCGTTTATCGTGGTCGTAGTAGACGAGTTAGCTGATTTGATGATGGTTGCTAGTAATGAAGTAGAAGATGCCATTATCAGACTTGCTCAAATGGCTAGAGCTGCTGGGATTCATATGATTTTAGCAACACAAAGACCAAGTGTCGATGTTATCACAGGAATTATAAAGGCAAACGTTCCTTCAAGAATTGCTTTTGCAGTATCTAGTGGAACGGATTCACGAACGATTATTGATAGCAGTGGAGCAGAAAAATTACTTGGAAGAGGAGATATGCTGTATTTACCTATGGGAGAAAATAAGCCAGTTCGTGTTCAAGGAGCGTATATATCTGATGAAGAAGTAGAACGAGTTGTTAACTATGTTACCCAACAACAGGGAGCCAATTATGTAGAAGAAATGATGCCTGTTGATGAACCTGAAACGGTCAGCGGTGAAGCTCAAGACGATTATTACAACGATGCTGTTCAGATGATAATAGATATGCAAACAGCTAGCATATCATTATTGCAGAGACGTTTTAGAATTGGGTACAATCGTGCAGCTCGATTGATTGATGAAATGGAAATGCGTGGTATAGTTGGACCGTCTGAAGGAAGTAAACCAAGAAAAGTTAACATTACAGAATTTCCTGGAGAGCCTGATGAAGAAAAATCTGATAATAGATAAATAACCTTTTGATAAAGAAGTCTATGTTTAAAACACTTTCTAAAACACTGAAATTAGAATATCATTAAAATGTGAACGTTTTTTGTGCAAAACGGTTACATTCATCGTTTAATTGTTTATTTTATTAATTAAAGATGTTATCATAACTATTGAGGGCAGGTGAATGTAGTTCACTTGTACTAAAAAAATGTTGGGGGTTTTTTTGATGAAAAAACGCAATTTTATGAGTCTTCTAGCTTTAGGATTAATTTCAGGAGCGACATTAGCAGCCTGTGGATCAACTGATTCAGATACATCTTCTGATTCTGCAACAAAATCATCAACAAGTGGAGATGATTTTTCAGTAGTCATGGTAACAGATATCGGTGGGGTAGACGATAAGTCCTTTAACCAATCTGCATGGGAAGGTATGAAAGAATGGGGCGAAGAAAACAATAAAGAAGAAGGAACTGAAGGCTTTAAGTACTTACAATCAAACGAAGATTCAGAATTTGTAACGAATTTAAATAGTGCTGTGCAAGCTGAATTTGATTTAGTATTCGGGATTGGATACAAATTGAAAGAAGCAATGACTGATGTTTCAGGACAAAATGAAGACCAACACTTTGTTATCGTTGATGATATGATTGACGCACCAAACGTCGCTTCTGTATTATTTAAAGACCACGAAGCAGCATTTTTAGCAGGAGTAGCAGCAGCTGAATCAACTGAATCAGAACAAATTGGTTTTATTGGTGGACAAGAAAGTGATGTTATCTCACGCTTTGAAGCAGGTTTTGTTGCTGGAGTTAAAGAAGTTAAGCCAGATATAGAGGTGAAAGTTGAGTATGTAGGATCTTTCGGTGATGCAGCTCGTGGAAAACAATTAGCAGCAGCCATGTATAGCAGCGGTATTGACATTATTTATCAAGCAGCAGGAGATTCAGGTAACGGTGTATTCTCAGAAGCAAAAGATTTAATGAATGCCGATGATTCTAAAAAATTATGGGTAATCGGTGTTGACCGTGATCAAAATGATGAAGGTAAATTCGATACAGGTAACTTGACGTTAGCTTCTACACTAAAAGGCGTAGGCGCAGCAGTTAAAGATATTTCAAACGAAGCATTAGCTGGTAACTTTGCTGGTGGCGAATCTGTAAACTACGGTTTAGCTGAAGGCGGCGTTGATTTAACAGACGGTAACCTAACAGACGAAGTAAAAGAAAAAGTTGCTGAATACAGACAAAAAGTTATTGATGGTGAGATTGAAGTACCTCAAAAACCATAAAATGAGTACTTTATAATTTAAATTAATTCATGTAAGAGAAAGGCCGGATTTTCATTCCGGCCTTTTCCTTTCTTATCCATTATGGAGCAAAGATGACTTTTAGGGTTTAAAATGACTAATGGTGTTATAATTGAAAAAATCAATGTAGCTCGCAAACAAGAAATGACGTATAATGGGTTATGAATTTAAGAAGTTAAAAGGAGTGAGTCCATCGTGTCAGAAACGAATTTTGTTATCGAAATGAAAGGTATAACAAAAGAATTTGGTACCTTTAAAGCAAATGACGATATTAATTTACAGCTAAAAAAAGGAGAAATTCATGCCTTATTAGGCGAAAATGGAGCGGGAAAATCTACTCTGATGAATATTTTATCAGGATTATTAGAGCCAACTTCAGGAAAGATTTTGATTAACGGAAAAGAAGTAACCATTAATTCTCCTGGAATGGCCAATAAATTAGGGATTGGTATGGTTCATCAGCATTTTATGTTAGTTAAAAAATTTACAGTTACTGAGAATATTATCTTAGGCAGTGAACCGAATAAAGCCGGTATACTGGATCAAAAGACAGCTCAACAATCAATTAAAGAATTATCAGAAAAGTATGGTTTGTTAGTAAATCCAGCATCAAAAGTAGAAAGTATCTCAGTTGGAATGGAACAACGTGTGGAAATATTAAAAACGCTTTATCGAGGTGCAGAAATTTTAATATTTGATGAACCTACAGCAGTATTAACTCCTCAAGAAATTGATGAATTGATGCAAATTATGAAAGCACTAACTAATGAAGGTAAATCTATTATTTTAATTACTCATAAATTAGATGAAATAAAAGAAGTTGCAGATCGTTGTACGGTTATTCGTCGTGGTAAAAGTATTGATACTGTTAACGTATCGACGACTTCACAACAAGAACTGGCAGATATGATGGTTGGCCGCTCAGTTTCATTTAAGACTGAAAAGAAAGAAGCACATTCTAAGGAAGTTGTTCTTTCAGTTGAAAATATTGTCGTTAAGGAAGGCCGAGGTCTAGACGCTGTAAAATCTCTAAGTCTTGAAGTAAGAGCTGGAGAAATATTGGGAATTGCTGGAATTGATGGCAATGGTCAAAGTGAGTTAATTCAAGCGATTACTGGACTATCTAAAACAGAGAGTGGAAAAATTAAATTGAATGGAAAAGAAATTCAAAATAATACACCACGTAACATTACTGAAAATGGTTTAGGACATATCCCTGAAGATCGTCATAAATATGGTTTGATTTTACCAATGAGTCTAGAAGAAAATATGGTAATCCAAACTTACTATAAAAAGCCGTTAAGCAATAGAGGCTTCTTAGATCCCAAAGAAATTAAGGATTATGCTAAGAAATTAATTGCAGAGTTTGATGTTCGTACTCAAAGCGAAACGGTTCCGGCAAGTGCTTTATCTGGTGGAAATCAGCAAAAAGCAATTATTGCTAGAGAAATTGACCGTAATCCATCATTACTAATTGCAGCTCAACCTACGCGAGGATTAGATGTCGGAGCGATAGAATATATCCATAAACGTTTAATTGAACAGCGAGACAATGGAAAAGCTGTCTTGTTAATGAGTTTTGAATTAGATGAAATTTTAAATGTCTCAGATCGAATTGCGGTAATGTATGATGGAAATATTGTTGCTATCGTTAAACCAAAGGAAACAACTCAAACAGAACTAGGTCTACTTATGGCAGGTTCATCTCTTGAAAAAGCCAGAGCAGCCGTCGAACAAGAGCTGGGAAAGGAGCCGACTCACGTTGAATAATAAAAGTAAATTGGATAATATATTAGTTCCAGTATTCTCAGTTATTTTGGGATTATTATTAGGGGCATTAATTATGTTGGTTTTTGGCTATAACCCAGTTGCGGGTTATCAAGCCATGTTACAAGGTGCATTTGGTAATTCATTTTATATTGGAGAAACATTAAGACAAGCAACACCTTTAATTTTTACGGCACTTGGATTTTCAGTAGCTTATACAGCTGGCTTCTTTAATATCGGTGTTGCTGGACAAGCCTTACTCGGATGGTTGTTTTCAGTTTGGTTTGCATTGTCATTCCCTGAGCTACCAGGTATTATTTTATTAGTTATAAGCTTAATTGTTGGTGCTTTAGCTGGTGCTTTATGGGCGGGTATTGCAGGTTTCTTGAGAGCTTACTTTAATACTAGTGAAGTTATCGTAACGATTATGCTGAATTATACGGCCTTGTATACAGCAAATTATTTAATCAGAAATGTCTTATCTGAATCATCAGATACAACAGCTCGCATCCCTGAAGGAGCAAGTCTCCGTTGGGCATGGTTAGCTGATTTAACAAATAATTCTACGTTACATGGAGGAATCTTTTTAGCATTAATTATGGCTGTTGTTGTTTGGGTATTTATGAAAAAGACAACAGCTGGTTTCGAAATACGAGCAGTTGGTTTGAATCCATTTGCATCTAAATATGCAGGGATGAGTACGAAACGAAATATTATTATTTCAATGCTAATTAGTGGTTCACTAGCGGGTTTAGGTGGAGCTATGGAAGGTATGGGAACTTTTCAAAATATCTTCGTTCAAGGGGGGATACCATCAATTGGGTTTGACGGTATTGCTGTTGCATTATTAGGATTAGGTAATCCAGTAGGTATTTTATTCTCAGCTTTATTATTTGGTGCTTTGAAAATCGGCGGAAACAGCATGCCGTTAGCAGCAGACGTTCCTACAGAAGTTGTTGATATTGTTATTGCTTCTATTATCTTCTTCGTCGGTGCTAACTATTTAATCCGTTCGATTGTCGATAAGCGTGCTAAACTAAATAAAGGAGGAGTAAAATAAGATGGATATTATTAATGTATTGCAACTTGTCTTTTCTTCAGCATTAGTTTACTCAGCTCCTCTAATTTTGACAGCATTAGGCGGTACGTTTTCAGAACGAAGCGGGATAGTTAACGTTGGGCTTGAAGGAATTATGGTAATGGGTGCTTTTGGTTCAGTAGTCTTTAACTTAACATTCGCTTCACAATTAGGTAATTGGACACCTTGGGTTGGTGTGGTTGTCGGTGGATTAATTGGTATTTTATTTTCACTTATACATGCTGTCGCTACAATAAATTTACGAGCTGACCATATTATTTCTGGTACGGTTATCAACCTAATGGCTCCAGCTCTGGCTATATTTTTAACGCGTGTTTTATACGATGGACGTGGTCAGACAGATATCATTTCAGAAAATTTTGGTAAAGCAAATATACCTTTATTAGAAAATATTCCGGTTTTAGGACCTATTTTCTTTAAAGGAACATCTGCTCCTGCATTTGTAGGGATAGCTATTGCAGTTCTTTGCTGGTTTATTCTTTTCAAAACGCGTTTTGGTCTAAGATTAAGAGCCGTTGGGGAACACCCTCAAGCAGCTGATACATTAGGAATTAATGTTTACATGACAAAATATGCTGGTGTTCTTTTATCTGGTTTATTAGGTGGTATGGGTGGAGCAATCCAAGCTCAAGCTATTTCTTTGAATTTCTCGGCTTCAACTATTGCCGGACAAGGATTTATTGCCATGGCAGCAATGATTTTTGGTAAATGGAATCCATTAGGCGCTATGGGTGCTGCAATATTCTTTGGATTTGCTCAAAGTCTAAGTGTTATCGGAAACTATATTCCAATTATTCAAGATGTACCAAGTGTTTGGTTACAAGCTGCACCTTATCTAATAACAATTATCGTATTAGTAGGTGTTATTGGTAAATCTGAAGGACCTGCAGCAAATGGCAAAACATATATTAAATCAAAATAGGATTAAAGAACAATTAGAAGATAATCTTCTAATTGTTTTTTTTGTTAGTTAAGAGTACTTCACTTTTTACTTATTTTAAACTATGATAAAGAAAAGATTGTATCTACACATAAGGAGGAAAAAAATGTCTATCCAATTAACTGAAGGAGTTAACCTTCATATTATGCCAACTGAAAAATATAAAACAGTCAGGATAGTAATAAAATTTCGTGCTCCTTTGGATAAAAAAACTATAACTAAAAGAGCTTTATTATCTAGTTTACTTGAAACGAATAGTAAAAAATATCCGACACAAACAGCTTTAAGAAGTGAATTATCTAATTTATTTGGTGCAAGTTTTGGCAGTTCGGTAACAAAAAAAGGAGCGTTTCACGTTCTAACGCTATCTTTAAATGTTGTGAATGAAAAATATTTAACAATGAGCGATTCAATATTGGCAAAATCAATTGATTTTTTGAAAGAAATTATCTTTAATCCAAACGTCACTAATGAGCATTTCAATCAGGCTACCTTTGTTCGTGAAAAAGAAAATTTAGTCGATTACTATGATTCGATTACAGATGATAAACAAACGTATGCCAATTTAGAATTACAAAAACTGTTTTTTGAAGAAGATGACCAAAAAATTCCTAGTATTGGAATTAAAGAAGACTTAGCAGAAATCACTGAAGACTCTCTTTACCATTACTATAAAAAAATGCTTCAACAGGATCAAGTTGATATTTATGTATTAGGTGCCATTGATGAAGACCAACTAGTAAAACAATTTAAAGAATTCTCTTTTGAATCAAGAAAATTAAAACAAAAAGATCTTTTTTATACACCATCAAATGCTAAAGAAATAAAAATAAAAATAGAACAACAAGAAATTAAACAAGCAAAGTTCAATTTAGGGTACACGACTCCTATATTTTATCTTCAAGAGAATTATTATGCGGGTCAACTATTTAATGGTTTGTTTGGTGGGTTCCCACACTCAAAATTATTCGTAAATGTTAGAGAAAAAGAAAGCTTAGCTTACTATGCCTCTAGTTCATTAGATACTTTTAGAGGAATGATGATTGTTCAAACGGGAATTGATAGTAAAAAAATGGAAAAAGTAAAGGAAATTGTGACGCTTCAATTAAAAGAAATGCAGACTGGTAATTTTACTGAAGAAGATATTTACCAGACAAAACAGATGTTAAAAAATCAATTACTTCAATCTGAAGATAATTCAAGCGCAGTAATTGAGCGCACTTACTCAAATCAATTAGCAAAAAATACGATTATGAGTATAGAAGAGTGGATGGAGAATATTGAAAAAGTAACAAAGGAAGAAATTATAGGAATAGCTAATTTAGTTCATTTAAAGGCGACATTCTTTTTATCTGAGGAGGTAAAGTAATGGATAAAAAACACTATGATCAATTAAATGAAACAACTTACACCGAAATATTATTAAATGGATTATCTGTTACCTTATTACCTAAAAATGAGTTTCATAAAACATACGGATTGTTTACTACTAAATATGGTTCAATAGACAATCAATTCGTACCTCGTAAAGGCAATCAGTTAACTCGTGTTCCAGATGGCATTGCACATTTTTTAGAGCATAAAATGTTTGAAAAAAAGGATGGAGATGTTTTTAACGTATTTGGGAAACTGGGAGCTTCAGCCAATGCATTTACAAGTTTTACTCAGACTAGTTACTTGTTTTCAAGTACAACTAACATAAAAGAGAATATTGAAACATTATTAAATTTTGTACAAGAACCGTATTTTACAAAAGAAACAGTCGATAAAGAAAAAGGTATTATTGCTCAAGAAATTCAGATGTACGAAGATGAACCAGATTGGCGTTTGTTTTTCGGAATATTAGGCAATCTCTACCCTAAGCATCCTGTGCATATTGATATTGCAGGAACTGTTGATAGCATTACAGACATAACAGCTGAGTTATTATATGAAAGCTATAACACTTTTTATCATCCAAGTAATATGAATCTGTTTGTTGTAGGTAAAATGGACCCAGAAGAAATGATGGCATTAATTAAATCGAATCAAGCAAAAAAAAGTTTTTCTGAAGTAACTGAAATTGAACGTTATTTCCCTGAAGAAAAAATTGCGGATATTAACCCTTTTGATTCAATAAGAATGACGGTTAAAAGACCAAAAAGTATCATAGGTATCAAAGGTGTTGGACAAGTTCCAGAGGGAAAAAAGGCTTTGATTTATAAAATAACGATGGACTTACTACTAGCTTTATTAGTAGGACCGACCTCTGATAACTATTTGAGATTGTATGATTCAGGTGTTATTGATGATAGCTTTTCGCATGATTTTAGTTTAGAACGTACTTTTTATTTTGCTGATATCGCAGGGGACACTAAAGATCCGGAAATGTTTAGTACAGCTATAAAAGAAATTTTATTAACTGCAAAAATGAGTCCAGAATTAAATCGAGAACACCTAGTCCTGATTAAGAAAAGAATGATTGGTCAAGTCTTGCAATCTCTTAATTCTTTAGAATATATTGCAAACCAATATAGCCAACAAAATTATGGGGAAACGACATTATTTGACTTAGTTCCAATCATTGAGGCCATCACATTAAATCAAATAAAAAAGATTGCTGAAGAATTTATGCAAGAAAGTCACATGAGTGTCTTTCATATCTTACCTAAAGGAGACGAAAAGGCATGAAATCAGCTCTGATTATGGGAGCCAGCGGTGATATTGGTTCAGGAATCGCACAAGAATTAGCTACAAATGGTTGGTCTTTATATTTGCACTATCATACAGATGATAAGAGTATTGAAAGACAGCTTCGAAACTATCAATTATCCTATCCTAAACAAATTTTTTTCGGAATTAAACTGGATATGACCGATGAATTAGGAATTGAAAAGTTTGTTAAAAATATATTCCAATTAGATGCGGTTATTTTTTCAAGTGGTTTTACAACCTTTCAACTGCTAACAGAAGTGACATCTAAAACAATGGATGATATGTGGGCAGTTCACGTTAAAACACCTCTATTATTGCTGCAAAAACTCCAAACGAAGTTAGCTTATTCTGGTTCAGGTAGGATTGTTTTTATTAGCTCTATTTATGGAGAATCAGGTAGCCCAATGGAAGTCATCTATAGCACAACAAAAGGGGCGCAACTTTCCTTCGTAAAAGCCTACAGTAAAGAAGTAGCTAGCCAAGGAATAACGGTCAATGCAATCTCACCTGGTGCAATCGAAACGAAGATGAATGCAGGATTTAGTGTATTGGAGTTGGCTAAACTTAAAGAAGAAATACCAGTTGGACGTATGGGCTGTATTTCAGAGATTAGTTTTTGGGTTCACCAGCTATTAGATCCTAGGAGTGCTTATCTAACAGGTCAATCTATTGTCGTTAGCGGTGGGTGGCTGAGGTGAAAAAATGAGGTCGTAAAAATAAAGAGCAATAAAATTAAAATTATTCTTGACTATCACCAAAAAGAGATGTTTCTCAATCTTTTGTTGTGTTATAATGAGAAGTGTTATGAGCTTTTTATGCTCTCTAGACAAGAGAACTGGTAGGTGAAAATAGAATGAATGAAATTGGCGAAAAATTAAAAGAAGCCAGAAAAGCTAAGGGTTATACTTTAGATGACTTACAACAAATGACAAAAATACAAAAACGTTACCTAATTGCAATCGAAGAAAATAACTACGATGTAATGCCAGGCAAATTTTATGCACGAGCTTTTATTAAGCAGTATGCTGACACAGTCGGACTTGATGGAGAACAGTTATTAGCAGATTATACAGATAGTGTTCCACATACGCATGATACTGAGTATGTAGAACAAGCATCCGCAAATCAGACACGATCGGGTAATAAGTCAGGAAACAATCTATTTGAAAAAATAAAAGACTATTTACCAAGCTTATTTATTTTGGTTATAGTTATCGTAATCGTAACGGCTATTTATCTTGCGTTTATTAAGACGAATCAAGTAGTTAAAGAAGATATGATTACAAAAAATTCAGAAACGGTAGTCGTTTCAAGTTCTGAATCAAGTCTGACCGAAAATAAGGAATCGGGGAAATTAGAATCTTCCGTCGCTAAAAAAGAAGAACCAAAACAATCAGTCTCTGTCGTCTCATCTACAGGTTCTCAAACAATCTTTGCTGTAACTGGGATATCTGGAGTAAGCGAAATTAATTTGCTTGCTGAAGGTGGAGACAGTTGGGTAAGTATAGAGATTGATGGCGTGATGGTTGAACAAGCTTTATTATCTAGTGGAAATTCGTTAAAAGCTCCCGTTTCCGAAGATGTAAAACAAGTTGAATTAGTGGTGGGGAATTCTAAGTTCACATCTATTAAGTTAAACGATAAGAATGTAGAATTCGCCCCTGAAGCAGCTGAGGCAGTTACACAAAAGATTGAATTTCAATTTAATAAAGAAGAATAAGATAAAAAGACAATAAGAAATTTCTTTTATTAGATTTTTCTCATTGTCTTAATTCAAATAGAAATCAAAAGGAAGAAGGCGATAATTTGAATTTACCCAATAAACTGACGGTTGTCCGTATTTTTATGATACCAATTTTTGTTATTATTGCTTTAGCTCCTTTAAATTGGGGAGTCTTTCAATTATGGGGATCAGCTATTGAAATAACACAACTGATAGCAGCGATTATCTTTGCAGTTGCTAGTATAACGGACTGGCTTGATGGCAAAATTGCTCGTTCAAGAGGTTTAGTGACTAATTTCGGTAAATTTGCCGATCCATTAGCTGATAAGATGTTGGTAATGACTGCTTTAATTATTCTAGTTGAACAAGGTCTAGCTTCTTCATGGATTGTAGCGATTATCGTTTGTAGAGAACTAGCCGTAACAGGATTACGCCTATTACTAGTTGAACAAGGTGGGACAGTTTTGGCCGCAGCGTGGCCAGGTAAAATTAAGACGATGACTCAAATGATTGCTATCATACTATTGCTAGTAGACAACTTACCTTTTGAAGGCTTAGGTATCCCTTTAGCTGATATCATGTTGTATATCTGTTTATTCTTTACTATTTATTCAGGAATTGATTATTTCGTGAAAAATAAAATTGTTTTTAAAGGGTCAATGTAACCTGAATTTAACGCCTGGATTTAACGTAAAACTAGGAGAATATAGACAAAATAGGCTGGGACAATTGTTCCAGCCTTTTCTTAGGTAACAAGTTATTATCTAAGATAAAAATAAAATGTGATTGAGAAACGTATATTAACTATAAGTGAGGAGAATTTAATGAATGCTGAAATAATTGCAATTGGAACAGAATTATTATTAGGGCAGGTAGTCAATACGAATGCGACTTTCTTGTCTAAAGAATTAGCAACATTAGGGATAGAAGTCTATCACCAATCTGTTGTAGGAGATAACCCTAAAAGATTAAAAGAGGCGATAGAGCTTGCTGAAAAGAGAAGTGAGTTAGTAATTTTAACTGGTGGATTGGGCCCAACAAAAGATGATGTAACGAAACAAGTAGTAGCAGAACATCTTGGCAAAGAGTTAGTGATAGATGAAGCGGCAATGAAAAAAATACGCCTATTCCATAAACAAAGAAAACACCCAATGACGGAAAATAATCAACTTCAAGCATTAATAATAGAAGGATCAGTTGTTTTGAAAAATAATAATGGGTTAGCAGTAGGGATGTTTTTAAACTTAGAAAATCAGTCTTTTTTACTGTTACCGGGTCCCCCACATGAACTGGAGAAGATGTTTGAACAAGAAGTAAAACCTCTATTGTTAAAACAAACATCAAAAGAGACCGTTTTATTATCAAGAGTTTTACGCTTTTATGGAATAGGAGAGTCACGTCTAGTCACCTTAATAGATGATTTAATTGAAAATCAACTAAATCCAACACTTGCTTCTTATACAGGTAAATATGAAGTTAGCTTGCGTCTAACAGCAAATGGCAGCTCTAATACAGAGTGTGAAAAAAAGTTGGACAATCTAGAAGCTATCATAAGAGAACGTGCCGGAGACTATATATACGGCTATGGTGACGACAATAGCTTAGTTGAAGTGGTTAGCAAATTAATAAAAGAGAAAAAATTAACGCTCTCAGCAGCTGAAAGTTTAACAGGCGGGGCTTTTCAAAGTATGCTGACAAGTACATCTGGCGCTTCAGAATTTTTTGAAGGTGGGCTAGTTACTTACAGCAATCGTATAAAAGAAGAGCAGCTTAATGTTGACCGTAAAATAATAGATCAATTTGGAGTTGTTAGTAGTCAATGTGCTATTAAAATGGCAGAGAATGTTAGACAATTATTCAATTCGGATATAGGAATCTCATTTACAGGCGTAGCTGGTCCGTTAGAACTAGAAAATAAAAAACCGGGCACAGTTTGGATAGGTATAGCAGTGAAAAACAAAGAAACGTATGCAAAATGTTTCAATTTCGAAGGTGATAGAAATAAGAATAGGGAACTCTCAGTTTTGTCAGGGCTACACTTAATTTATAGAGACTTACTAGACTAGTTTAAAAAACAGAGTCAAAAACGTACCGAATGTTTGTTCGCTTTTTTCTTGCATTTTATAAAAAAAGAAAGTATGATAGATGTTGTGAGACTGATAAAAAATAAAAACTAATTAGATAAATAAAAGGGCAATGAATAGATAATTTAGGGGGACATAAAATGGCAGAAGATCGTAAGCAAGCGCTAGAGCTAGCTTTGAAAAAAATTGAAAAAAACTTCGGTAAAGGTTCAGTCATGAAATTAGGAGAAAAAGTTGATACTCGTATTTCAACTATTCCAAGTGGTTCATTAGCATTAGATGTAGCATTGGGGGTAGGTGGCTTTCCAAGAGGAAGAATCATAGAAGTATACGGACCAGAAAGTTCTGGTAAAACAACAGTTGCCTTGCATGCAGTAGCAGAAGTCCAAAAACAAGGTGGAATAGCTGCGTTTATTGATGCTGAAAATGCATTAGATCCTAAATATGCAGCAGCATTAGGAGTAGATATTGATGAGTTGCTCTTGTCACAACCTGATACAGGCGAACAAGGATTAGAGATTGCCGATGCATTAGTTTCAAGTGGTGCTGTTGATATTGTTGTCATTGATTCAGTGGCTGCATTAGTTCCTCGTGCAGAAATCGAAGGCGAAATGGGAGACAGTCATGTTGGTTTACAAGCTCGTTTGATGTCTCAAGCTCTGCGTAAATTATCTGGTTCAATTAATAAAACAAAAACAATTGCTTTATTCATCAATCAGATTCGTGAAAAAGTAGGAGTGATGTTTGGTAATCCTGAAATAACACCAGGTGGCCGTGCTCTTAAATTTTATGCAACGATTCGCTTAGAAGTCAGACGTGCAGAACAAATTAAACAAGGTACGGATATTGTGGGAAATAGAACAAAAATAAAAGTAGTAAAAAATAAAGTAGCCCCACCATTTAGAGTAGCAGAAGTTGATATTATGTACGGAGAAGGAATTTCTCAAGTTGGCGAACTTGTAGACATGGGGTCAGAAAAAGACATTATCGATAAAGCAGGAGCTTGGTATTCTTATGAAGGCGAAAGAATCGGACAAGGGCGCGAAAATGCAAAACGTTATTTCTTAGACCATCCGGAACTAAGAGTCGAAATTGAGAAAAAAGTACGTGCAGCTTATGGTATAGGTGATGCACCAGAAGAAACTGAGAAAGTTGAAAAAACTGAAAAAAAGAAACCTGATGCAACTCTAGAAAAAAAAGGTAAGTCATCTTTAACGGAAGAAAAATAAATTTTTTGAACTATTTTTTGAACTATTTAAAGAAGCTAAATTGGATTATATCCGTTTAGCTTCTTTTTTTGAAAGAAAAAGAGGCTGGAAATAAAGACTAAAGAAGATATTGGTCTTATTTTATAGACAAAAACAAGGTAATCAGCCCTAAAAGTTATTATTCAGTTGACATGTCCAGTGTAGACAATTAAAATTAAGGTATCCTTTATTTTATCTTTAGATAATAGGTAGGTTTTTATTGGTGGAAAAGAACAAAGTACTACCAGATAATCAATAGTTAATAAACAGGAAAAAATAAATTAAATAAGATACGGAGGTGGAAGAATGAATTTTAACAGTATAGCCTTCGCTATCGTTACTTTAATTGTTGGTATTTTTGTAGGATATGCCATCCGAAAATCAAAACATGAAAAAGAATTGGTTGGTGCTAGAAACACTGCAACTGGAATATTGGATGAAGCGCAAAGAGAAGCAGAAACCATGAAAAAGGAAGCGATGTTAGAAGCGAGGGATGAAAACTACAAATATAGAACTGAAATTGAAACTGAGCTGAAAGAAAGAAGAAATGAGATTCTAAGACAAGAAAATCGGTTAGTGCAACGTGAAGATAATATTGACCGTAAAAATGATAGCTTAGAAAAACGTGAACGGACACTTGAAGCAAAAGAAGAAAAATTAGTTTTAAAACAACAATTATTGGACGATTTGGAGAATCAAGCAAGAAAAATAGTTGAACAACAAGAAATAGTACTAGAAAATGTAGCCGCTCTTTCACGAGAAGATGCTAAACATATTATTATAGAAGAAACAGAAGAACAATTATCTCATGAACTTGCGGTCATGGTGAAACATTCTGAAGAGAAAGCAAAAGAAGAAGGAGATCGTCGCGCACGTGATTTGATTGCTTTAGCTATTCAAAGAAGTGCTGCAGACCAAGTTTCTGAATCTACAGTTTCTGTCGTTTCTTTACCAAATGATGAGATGAAAGGCCGTATTATTGGCCGTGAGGGCCGTAATATACGTGCTCTTGAAACATTAACTGGGATTGATTTAATTATTGATGATACACCAGAAGCAGTTATTTTAAGTGGATTTGATCCAATTCGTCGTGAAATTGCCCGTATGACACTCGAAAAACTTATTCAAGATGGTAGGATTCATCCTGCTCGCATTGAAGAAATGGTCGAGAAATCACGTAAAGAAATGGACGAACGAATCCGCGAAATTGGTGAACAAGCAACATTTGAAGTTGGAGTACATTCGATTCATCCTGATATTATAAAAATACTAGGACGTTTGCGCTTTAGGACCAGTTATGGACAAAATGTTTTGCAACATTCGATTGAAGTTGCTAAGCTAGCAGGAGTGCTTGCTGCTGAATTAGGAGAAGACGTAACGTTAGCTAAACGTGCAGGATTGCTTCATGATATTGGAAAGGCATTAGACCACGAAGTTGAAGGTTCACATGTGGAAATCGGTGCAGAAATTGCTATGCGTTATAAAGAAAATGAAACAGTGATTAATGCAATTGCCTCTCATCATGGGGATGTGGAAGCCACTTCAGTTATTTCTGTCTTAGTTGCAGCTTCAGATGCTTTATCTGCTGCTAGACCGGGAGCTAGAAGCGAGTCACTTGAAAACTATATTCATCGTCTAGAGAAGTTAGAAAGTATTTCTAACAGTTTTGAAGGTGTAGAACAAAGCTATGCTATTCAAGCAGGACGTGAAATAAGAATCATGGTCAAACCAGATTCAGTTGATGATTTAGAAGCGATTAGCTTAGCTCGCGATGTTCGAAATATGATTGAGGATGAGTTAGATTATCCAGGACATATTAAAGTAACAGTTATCCGTGAAATACGAGCAGTCGAATACGCAAAATAATTAATTTTAAAATAAAAAAATTAGAAGATACGTAACGAGTGATTTTTATTCGTTTCGTATCTCTTTTTATGATTAAAAATAAATGAAAGGTTAAGGATAGTATTTCGTTGCTTTTCTTTACTACAGATTATTGTTAAAATGGGTTGAATGCAATTATCTAGAGAAGAGGCAATAGACATGAGATTATTATTTATTGGAGATGTTGTAGGATCTATGGGACGAGAAATGGTTCATGATCAGCTACATAAATTAAAACAACAATACAAGCCACAAGTAACTATTTTAAATGGTGAAAATGCAGCAGCTGGAAGAGGTATTACCGAAAAAATTTATAAAGGTTTTCTTCAAGATGGAGTAGACATCGTTACAATGGGAAATCACACATGGGACAATCGAGAAATTTTTGAATTTATTGACGAAGCAAAAAAAATGATTCGTCCAGCTAATTATCCTGAAGGAACACCAGGAAATGGTATTGCCTATATCAAAGTAAACCAATTAGAATTAGCTGTCATCAATCTAATTGGTCGAGTATTTATGTCTGATGTAGATGATCCCTTTAGAAAAGCAGATGAGCTAGTCGAAGAAGCAAGTCAAAGAACTCCTTTGATTTTTGTTGACTTTCACGCTGAAACGACTAGTGAAAAACAAGCAATGGGATGGTACTTAGATGGCAGAGTTTCTGCAGTAGTCGGCACACATACCCATGTACAAACAAACGATGCCCGTATTTTACCAGCGGGTACAGCCTACTTGACCGATGTAGGGATGACAGGTCCGTATGACGAGATATTAGGAATGCGACGTGAAGCAGTTATCAATCGCTTTTTAACTCAAATGCCAACACGATTTGAAGTGCCTAAAGAAGGACGTAAATTGTTATCTGGTTGCTTTATCGAGATTGATGATACAACAGGAGCAGCAAAAAGAATTGAAAATATTGTCATCAATGATGATCGACCCTTTGGCAATAATTTTTAATAAGTATGGTCTATTAAAAAGAGAAAAGTAAGGAAGGAAATAAGCATGCCACAAAAAACAGAGCATACACCTATGATGGTACAATATTTAGGAATTAAAAAACAATACCCAGATGCGTTTTTATTTTATCGCTTAGGTGATTTCTATGAGATGTTCAATGAAGATGCGATAAAAGCTTCTCAACTATTAGAAGTTACATTAACTAGTCGCAATCGCAATGCAGAAAACCCAATACCAATGTGTGGAGTACCTTATCATGCAGCCAGAGGATATATTGATGTATTAATTGAAAAAGGATTTAAAGTAGCCATCTGCGAGCAAGTAGAAGACCCAAAAACAGCTAAAGGGATGGTCAAACGTGAAGTTGTTCAATTGATTACGCCTGGAACAGCTATAGAATCGAAAAATATGGATGCAAAATCTAACAATTATTTAGCTGCATTATCGGTGACAGGCACAAATCAGTTTAATGTGGCCTATGCTGATTTGAGTACTGGAGAATTGAAGGCGACCCAATTGACTTCTGTAGAAGAAGTAATCAATGAATTAAGTGGTTTAAAGACAAAAGAGGTCGTTTTTGAAGAAGCAAAAGAGGTAGAGTTACAAACAGAATTACAAACTAAATTAGGTGTAATGATTTCCACGCAGCAAAGCAGCGAAGAAAATGCATCATTATCTTATTTAACGACTGAAGTAGAGAATAAAGAAATTTTTTCAGCCATAAAAATTTTATTATCTTATTTAACCATCACGCAAAAAAGAAGTTTATCTCATCTACAAAAAGCAGAGGTTTATATCCCAGAACATTTTTTGAAAATGGATCACTATTCAAAACACAACTTAGAATTAGTTTCTTCTATCAGAACCGGCCAAAAAAAAGGAACATTACTCTGGTTATTAGATGAAACAAAAACGGCTATGGGTGGCCGGTTACTGAAGCAATGGATTGATCGACCCCTGATTCAAGAACAACCTATTAGAGAACGTCAAGATATTGTAGAAAGTTTAATCAATCATTTCTTTGAGCGGACTGATTTAAACGAAGCTCTAACAAGAGTATACGATTTGGAACGTCTAGCTGGTAGAGTCGCATTCGGAAATGTTAATGGGCGAGACTTGCTTCAACTAAAAACGTCTTTATCTCAAATTCCGCTCTTGAAACAGATTATCGCTTTAATAAATAAAGGCGAGTGGGATAATTTGATGGCAGATTTAGATCATGTTCCCGAGGTCGTAGAATTAATTGAACGTGCGGTACATTTAGATGCGTCGCTTTCGTTAAAAGATGGGAATGTTATTAAAGATGGATTTGACGAACAACTTGATCTCTATCGTGATGCTATGCGTAACGGCAAACAATGGATCGCTAAACTAGAAGCACAAGAACGTCAAAAAACAGGGATAAAAACATTGAAAATTGGCTATAATCGAGTATTTGGTTATTATATTGAAATAACCAAATCTAATCTTGCTTCTTTACCTGAAGGGTTATATGAACGCAAACAGACCTTAGCTAATGCTGAGCGATTCATTACTCCTGAATTAAAAGAAAAAGAAACATTAATCCTAGAAGCTGAAGAAAAATCACTGGCTCTAGAATATGATTTGTTTACTAAGGTCAGGGATGAAGTGAAGCATTATATTGATAGACTTCAATTAGTAGCGAAAACAGTAGCGACTATTGATGTTTTACAAAGTTTCACTACGATTAGTGAAAAATACCATTACGTTAGACCAAAACTAACTTATGATAGTCGAGAACTAATACTTAAAGATGGCAGACATCCTGTCGTGGAAAAAGTATTAGGCCAACAGACTTATGTGCCCAACAGCGTTGAAATGGATGGGCAAACAGAGATAATGTTGATAACAGGACCAAATATGTCAGGGAAAAGTACCTATATGCGTCAGCTAGCTTTAACGGTCATTATGGCTCAAATGGGTTGCTTTGTACCAGCACAATCAGCACAGCTCCCAATATTTGACCGGATTTTCACTCGGATTGGAGCAGCGGATGATTTAATCTCTGGCCAGAGTACATTTATGGTCGAAATGATAGAAGCTAATCAAGCATTGCGTCACGCGACTCAACATAGTCTTATTTTATTTGATGAGATTGGAAGAGGGACGGCTACATTTGATGGGATGGCTTTGGCAGAAGCGATTATTGAGTATATTCATAATCATGTACATGGAAAAACACTATTTTCTACTCATTATCATGAATTAACGGTCTTAGATCAAGAGTTAAAAGGCTTAGTGAATACACATGTAGGTGCAATAGAAGAAGACGGGGAATTAATCTTTTTACACAAAATGTTACCAGGAGCTGCTGATAAAAGTTACGGGATACATGTTGCTAAGTTAGCTGGGTTACCCGTAGACTTATTGACCAGAGCAACTATTATTTTAGAGCGGCTTGAAAAGAAAGAAGAATGGGTGTTAGAAGCAACAGTTCAAGAAACAAAAGAAACAAAAAAAATAGTACCTCAAAAAAATAAAACAGCAGAAAAAGAAGAACAACTTTCTTTATTTGGACTAGCAAATGAGAAGGAAATTTGTATAGTAAAGGCGTTGGCTGAAATAAACTTATTAGCAATGACTCCTTTAGAAGCTTTAAATGTTTTACACGATTTGCAACAGCAACTAAACTAAAAAAAGACAGAAAGGAACAGAAATAATGGCAAAAATTCAAGAACTTTCTGAACTACTAACGAATCAAATAGCGGCTGGGGAAGTAATTGAACGACCCGCTTCAGTTGTGAAAGAGCTAATTGAAAATGCAATTGATGCAGGAAGCACGCAAATAGATATTTTAATTGAAGAAGCTGGACTTAAGAAAATTAAACTTATCGATAATGGCGAAGGAATTCCTACAGAAGAAGTATTGAATGCTTTTAAGCGACACGCGACAAGTAAAATTTATTCGCGAGATGACTTATTTAGAATTCGTACATTAGGATTTAGAGGAGAAGCCTTGCCAAGTATTGCTTCTGTTTCTGAAGTCACACTAGAGACGTCAACTGGCGATCAAGAAGGAGCTTTTATTTATTTAAGAGGTGGCAAAGTAATAGAGAAACGTTCTGCTCAATCCAGAAAAGGAACGACTATAACAGTAGAGAATTTATTTTTTAATACACCAGCACGTTTGAAGTATGTAAAAACCATTCAAACAGAACTTGCTAATATCACAGACATTGTTAATAGAATGGCGATTAGCCATCCTGGCATCGCGTTTAGGCTAGTCCATGATGAGAGCCAATTGATGAGAACTGCTGGCAATGGTCATTTAAAACAGACGTTAGCGGGTATCTACGGTGTTGCTCTAGCTAAAAAAATGAGAAAGATAGAAGGTGAAGATTTGGATTTTCAGATTAGTGGGTATATCTCATTACCAGAAATGACAAGAGCAAGCCGAAACTATCTTTCTATCATTATAAATGGACGTTACATTAAAAACTATTTATTAAACAAAGCAATCATCGCTGGCTATCGTTCCAAACTCATGGTTGGTCGTTTTCCGATTGCTGTTATCGAAATTACAGCAGATCCGTTATTGATGGATGTGAATGTCCATCCAACTAAACAAGAAATAAGAATTAGTAAAGAAAAAGAATTGATGGCATTAATTGAATCTGCCATTCATCAATGTTTAAGCAAAGAACAGCTAATTCCTGAAGCACTAGGTAATTTGACATTTAAAAAGAAAACAAATGTTATAGATGAGGCTACTGAGCAAACAAAGTTAGCATTTTCTAATCATCTAGTAAATCAAGGGCAGTCAACCGAAAAGATATTGTCTTACGATGACGTATGGAATAAACTAAAATTAACATCTAAGGACAACCAAAAAACGGCCGGAGCAAGTAAGATAGATTTTGAAACGATAACAAAAGAAGAGGTATTTGTCTTAAATGAATCAGAAGACTCACTTGTTAAAAATGATAAAACTAGTCTAAATAGTATTTCACCACCTGAACACCAAGCATCCTATCTCCAGACAGCTGAAAAATTGATGGAAGCCAATGAAAAATCAACTGCTCAAGAAATTCATTTACCTTCGTTAGAATATATTGGTCAAATGCACGGAACCTATTTGTTTGCTCAAAACGAGGAAGGGCTATATGTATTAGACCAACATGCGGCACAAGAAAGAATTAAATACGAGTATTTCCGTAAAAAAATTGGTGAAGTAAGTACGGACTTGCAAGAGCTCTTAGTTCCAATTATCTTAGATTATCCTAATAGCGATACCATCAAAATTAAAGAAAATCAACAAGCCCTTGAAGATGTTGGGGTTCATTTAGAACTATTTGGACAAAACAGTTTTTTATTAAGAAGTCATCCTGTCTGGTTTGATAAAGGAGCAGAAGAACAAGTAGTCAAAGAGCTAATTGATTTGTTGCTAGAAAAAGGGGCAGTAAATATAGCGAAGTTTCGTGAAGCTACAGCTATTATGATGAGCTGTAAAGGATCAATAAAGGCTAATCATCATTTAAATGACGCTGAAGCTCGTTCATTATTAAATGATCTAGCTAAGACTAAAAACCCTTATAATTGTCCGCATGGTCGACCTGTATTAATTCGTTTTACGAACAATGATATGGAAAAAATGTTTAAACGAATTCAAGACTCTCATTAATACGAGATGAAATGAAAAATCGTTAAAAATTAAAAAAACAAGCAACTCCTATTCTACGTTTTCATCTATCAAAAAATAAAATAGGAGTTGTTTCTTATCCGAGTAAATATTTTAACAGAGGTTAAGTATTTTTTTCAATAATAAATCGAACCATTGAGATAATCCAATAACTTGAAGCATTGCTGGATATAAGTTAAAATGAAGAAAGAAATAAATAGAAATTTCTGCTGCTAAGCAAAGAAAATTATTTTCAGAGATGAATTGATAGACCACTTAGGAAATTTTTTAGCCTAGAATAGGAGGATATTTATGAAAGATGGTAAAAAAGAAGAATTGAAAAGAAAATTAACACCTATACAGTATGAAGTAACTCAAAACGAAGCAACAGAACGTCCATTTACTGGAGAATACGATGCCTTTTACGAACATGGTATTTTTGTTGACGTAGTTAGTGGCAAACCTTTATTTTCCTCGACGGATAAATACGATGCTGGATGTGGGTGGCCCTCCTTTACAAAACCTATTGATTCTAAAGAAATAATCGAAAAAACAGATCGTAGATTACTAGGTATGAAACGAACGGAAGTCCGCAGTCAAGAAGCGGATTCACATTTAGGTCATGTCTTTAACGATGGACCAACAGAAGCAGGCGGTTTGCGTTATTGTATTAATTCTGCAGCCTTGCGTTTTGTTCCAAAAGAACAATTAGAACAAGAAGGCTATGGATTTTACTTGAGACTATTTGCTTAATACAATTGAATTCAAAAAATCCTTCACTATTTTTGTAGTGGGGGATTTTTTTGTTGGATTAGAATAATGTTGAAAAAGATAATGATTTTAGAACTTTCTTTTAAATGTTTAATTATGTTAGAATGAAAAGGGAACAGGTGTGCTTATTAAGCTTCCTGGATATCTGAATGAATGGAGCTAAAAGAATGTATGAATACCTTAAGGGCATAGTTACTTTTATTGGCCCTGCGTATATAGTATTAGAATTAAATGGAACAGGCCATTTGCTGTATATAGCTAACCCTTTTCGTTTTTCCAATCAATTAAACCAAGAAACAATAATCTACGTGCATCAAGCTGTTAGAGAAGATGCGATTACTTTATACGGATTCAAAGACTACAATGAAAAGCAATTATACTTAAAATTAATTAGTGTATCTGGTATTGGTCCTAAGAGTGGTTTAGCAATACTAGCAAATGATGATCATGTAGGGCTGGTTCAAGCTATCGAAAGTGAAGAGATTTCTTATTTAATGAAATTTCCAGGAGTAGGTAAAAAGACAG
The DNA here is from genome assembly GCF_900177385.1 of Carnobacterium iners. Taxonomy (NCBI): domain Bacteria; kingdom Bacillati; phylum Bacillota; class Bacilli; order Lactobacillales; family Carnobacteriaceae; genus Carnobacterium; species Carnobacterium iners. Next base: position 2,397,995 of record NZ_FXBJ01000002.1, on the reverse strand, counting down.
CTGCTCAAATCATTTTAGATTTAAAAGGAAAACTAGATGATTTAGAAATCATTAGAGTACCGATTGATGGAGTTATGCAACAAGAATTAAGTTTATCACAGGACCAAAAACCAGTGAATGAAGCTATAGAAGCACTGACAGCTCTTGGATACAGTGCGAAAGAGATTAAAAAAGTTGAACCAGAAATTCGTAAGATGAACAAAGAAACAACAGATGCTTACTTGAGGGAAGCACTACGTTTATTAATGAAAAAATAAGAGGGCTTATAAAAAGAGGTGAATGAAGTATGTCGGATCAAGAACGTATTATCTCAGGCGAAAGCGATAGTTCAGATGAGTTATCGATTGAGAAATCACTACGACCTCAATATCTAAATCAATATATCGGCCAGTCAAAGTTAAAATTAGAATTAGGTATTTATATTTCAGCTGCTAAGAGTAGAGAAGAGGCATTAGACCACGTGTTACTATACGGTCCACCCGGACTAGGTAAAACGACAATGGCAATGGTTATATCTAACGAAATGGAGGTCAATATTCGTACGACAAGTGGTCCGGCAATCGAAAAAGCAGGAGATCTAGTTGCATTATTAAATGAATTAGAACCGGGTGATGTTTTATTTATCGATGAGATCCATAGAATGCCACGAATGGTAGAAGAAATGCTTTATTCAGCAATGGAAGATTACTTTGTTGATATTATTGTTGGGCAAGGCCCAACAGCTCATCCTGTTCATTTTCCTTTACCGCCGTTTACATTAATAGGTGCAACAACTAGAGCAGGGATGTTATCTGCCCCCTTGCGTGATCGTTTTGGAATTGTATCGCATATGGAATACTACACAATAGAAGATTTAAGTGATATTGTTATTCGTTCCGCTGCTATTTTCCAAACCGAGATTCATTCTGAAGGTGCATTAGAAATTGCTAGAAGATCAAGAGGGACACCACGTGTAGCGAATCGTTTATTAAAAAGAGTAAGAGATTATGCACAAGTACAATCAGATGGCGTAGTAGATAAAAAAGTGGCAAATGAAGCTTTAACAATGCTAAGAGTCGATCAAAAGGGATTAGATTTCGTTGATCAAAAAATGGTCCGAACAATGATTGAAATTTATCAAGGTGGTCCAGTAGGACTTTCAACAATCGCAGCTAATATTGGAGAAGAAATGGAAACAATCGAAGACATGGTGGAACCTTATTTATTGCAAATGGGCTTTATTCAACGGACGCCACGTGGTAGAATTGTTACACAATTAGGGTTTGACCATTTGGGTTATCCTAAAAACAATTAGGAACAGGGGCGTTAAGTTATGTTATCGACAAATGATTTTGATTTTGAATTACCAGAGGAGTTAATTGCACAAACTCCATTAGAGGACCGTTCTGGCTCAAAGCTATTGTTATTAAATAAACAAAATGGTGAGATAAAAGACGAATACTTTCCAGCTATTTTAAATGAGCTAGAGTCAGGTGATGCGTTAGTTATGAATGATACACGTGTATTGCCAGCTAGACTTCATGGAGTGAAACCTGAAACGGGTGGACACTTAGAAGTTTTATTGTTAAAAAATACTGCTGGTGATCAATGGGAAACATTAGTTAAGCCTGCAAAAAGAGCAAGAACAGGAACGAAAATTTCATTTGGTGATGGTCGTTTAGAAGCTGTTATAAAAGAAGAGTTAGATCATGGTGGTCGAATTATTGAATTTTATTACGAAGGAGTTTTTCTAGAAGTATTAGAATCTCTTGGTGAAATGCCACTGCCTCCATATATAAAAGAACGCTTAGAAGACAATGAGCGTTACCAGACAGTTTATGCGAAAGAAAACGGATCTGCTGCAGCTCCCACTGCTGGACTTCATTTTACGCAAGAGTTATTAGAAGAAATTAAAGCAAAAGGGGTTAAACTTGTATTCTTAACACTTCATGTTGGTTTGGGTACGTTTAGGCCAGTAAGCGTTGATTCGATTGAAGACCATGAGATGCACTCTGAATTCTATCGATTATCCGATGAGGCAGCTAATCAGTTGAATGAAGTGAAAACTGCTGGAGGAAAAATTATAGCAGTTGGTACGACTTCTATTAGAACACTTGAAACAATCGGAACCAAGTTTGATGGTGAAATTAAAGCAGATAGTGGTTGGACAAGTATTTTTATTTCTCCAGGTTACGATTTTAAACTTATCGATGCCTTTCTAACAAATTTCCATTTACCAAAGTCTACTCTCGTTATGCTAGTCAGTGCTTTTGCTGGTAGAGAAAAAGTATTAGGAGCATATGAACATGCGGTAAAAGAAAAATATCGCTTTTTTAGTTTTGGGGATGCAATGTTTGTAAAGTAATGAATGATTTTATTCACTCGAATTAAAAATAAAAAAAGAGAAGCCGGCTAAAAGACGCCAACTTCTCTTTTGTTTTAAGAGAGGTATGAGTGAACTATTTTTATTCTTTTAAACAATTGATACTTAACTACTGAATCTCTTTTCATAAACGACATACATCTTACTTTACTTCATTCGTAACACTAAACTAAGCTAATTCTTCTAACGTGTAAAACGGATTCTTAAATTTACTACTAACAACTTTACTAATCGTTTACAAATGTTGCTTAATAAAATGTGAATCTGGTAAACCAAAACAAATATTGAATTAATTGTTTCTGTAAAACTAAACAACTTAGAAGTTCTTTCATTCACTCATACTTGCATCTCTCTTTACACTCTTAATATACCATAGAAAGACAACGCTTACAAATGATATGTACTTAATTTTTAAAATGAATTTGCAAATCGATAAGAACATTAGTATAGTTAGTAAGTTACTATTATTTAGCCAATGAATACACTTTTTTAAAGTATGACGAAAGTAGGAAAAAAATTATGCCAGAACCAGCAATTAAATACCGTTTAATAAAAAAAGAAAAGCATACAGGTGCGCGTTTAGGGGAAATCATAACACCTCACGGAACTTTTGAAACACCGATGTTTATGCCAGTAGGGACATTAGCAACGGTTAAAAGTATTGCTCCAGAAGAATTAGAATCAATGGGTGCAAATATTATTTTAAGCAATACGTATCATCTATGGCTTAGACCTGGTGAAGATATCGTTGAAGAAGCAGGCGGACTGCATAAATTTATGAATTGGGATAAAGGAATCTTAACTGATTCAGGAGGCTTTCAAGTTTTTTCTTTAAGCGACTTACGACAAATTGAAGAGAAAGGCGTACATTTTAGAAATCATTTAAATGGATCTAAAATGTTTCTTTCACCTGAAAAAGCGATTCAAATTCAAAATAAATTGGGTCCAGATATTATGATGAGTTTTGATGAGTGCCCACCTTTTGATGAAAGTTTTGACTATGTAAAAAAATCTGTAGAACGGACAACACGCTGGGCAGAGCGTGGTCTAAAAGCTCATACTAAACCTAATAGTCAAGGTCTTTTTGGTATTATTCAAGGAGCAGGATATAAAGAATTACGTGAACAAAGTGCTAAAGAGCTTGTCGCAATGGACTTTCCTGGTTATTCAATCGGAGGACTATCAGTAGGAGAACCTAAGCATTCAATGAATGAAGTGCTTGAATATACTACGCCTTTAATACCAGAAAACAAGCCACGCTATTTAATGGGTGTTGGAACAGCTGATTCGCTGATTGACGGAGTAATAAGAGGAGTAGACATGTTTGATTGCGTCTTACCAACTAGAATAGCAAGAAATGGTACGGTAATGACTAGTCAAGGGCGAGTAGTCATTAAAAATGCTAAGTACGAGCGTGATTTTGGTCCATTAGATCCAAAATGTGATTGTTACACATGTAAAAATTATAGTCGTGCCTATATTCGTCATTTAATCAAAGCAGATGAAACATTTGGGTTACGCTTAACAAGTTATCACAACCTTTATTTTCTCTTGAATGTGATGAAAGATGTTAGGCAAGCTATTAGAGAAGATAATTTATTAGAATACAGAGAAAGCTTTTTTGAAGAATACGGCTACAATAAACCAAATGCAAAAAATTTCTAAAACTTAATGAAAAAATAAGTGGTACTAACGAGTAAGTTTTGGTACAGTTAGCAATGAGAGAAATTTTTAAAATATAGAATGGAGTGAAGTAATGGAATTTCTTATAAGTATTTTACCTTTTGCTGCTATTATGGGCTTAATGTATTTCATGATGATCAGACCTCAAAAAAAGGCTGCAGACAAAACTAAAAATATGTTGTCTTCAATGAAAAAAGGCGACGGTATTGTTACAATCGGTGGCTTGCATGGAGTAATTGATGAGCTTAATGAAACAGATAAAACAGTTGTCATAAATTGCGAAGGCATCTTTTTAACTTTTGAAAGACGTGCAATTGCCCGTATTAAAGACTTAGCAGTGGCCTCTACAATTGAAACATTTGAAGCAGAACCAGAAGATAGCGATTTAAATAGATAACAACGTACGATTAAAAAAGCAAAAGAAAAGAGATTAATCTTTTCTTTTGCTTTTTTTGATTTAAACTAAAATTATTTTTACTAGGACAGAGGTGCTAACATTGAATAATTCTTCGATTTCTTTATTTGAAAAGATTGAGCCGTAGCTAAATTTGAAGACAACAGAATTTCATTTATTAGGATATAGACAACTATCCCAAGAAGATTTGTGGCGATAGTTGATTTCTTTTTCTTGGAAAAGAATGGTCTCCACTCATCACTACCAGCAGATTCGATGCATCATGCGATTAACACCAAATAATTATTTAAACTTCGCATCTGTTGAAGTGTTAGTGTCTCCGATAAGTTCGTTAGAAGATATGAATATAGATGATTGATTATAAGAATAGTTACAATAAAAATACAAATTTCTGAAAAACAATTTGGGCATACCTCAAAATTAGAACTAATTTAATTTTGAGGTATATTTTTTTGGTATAAATTTAGTTAAACAGACTAACAAATAAACAATATACAGACTATAAAAGCTAGAAACACACTTCTAGACTAATTTTATAAAAGATTAAAAGTACTTTTATCTATTAATCACTGAAAATAAACTAATGAATTTCTATTTAATTTCCATTCATTGTGAAATGAATATCATTTAATAATATATAATTTAAAATTATTTTTATTTCTATAAAAAGATATGAAATTAAAGAAAGCGCTTTAAAGCAATGTTTATTTCATAATTTAACTTTTTTTAATAAAATGATGGAAAAAGCTTTACATTTTAATATTAATGATTTATTATTAGGTTGTGAATAAGTTAACAATAAAAAGACGGAGGAATATAAAATGACTTCTACAAAATTAGATAATAAAGTTAAAAAAGGTACAATTGAGGTTGCAGACGCAAAATCGCCTATCGAAGTAGCTATTAATGAAATGACAACTAAAGGTAAAAAAGCATTAGCAACATTAGAAACGATGAATCAAGAACAAATTGATCATATTTGTCATCAAATGGCAATAGCAGGATTAAATGAACACATGCTTTTAGCTAAGATGGCTGTTGAAGAAACAGGTAGAGGAATTTACGAAGACAAATGTATAAAAAATATGTTTGCTACAGAGTCTATCTGGAATACAATAAAGCATGATAAAACCGCTGGGATCATAAGTGACGATGAGCAAAGCCAAATAATCGAGGTTGCTACTCCTGTTGGAATCGTTTGTGGAGTAACGCCTGTAACTAATCCTACTTCAACAACCCTATTTAAAGCATTAATTTCAATTAAAACTCGTAATCCAATTATTTTTGCTTTCCACCCAAGCGCTCAAAAATGTTCAGAGGCTGCAGCACAAGTTGTTTTAAATGCAGCTGTTAAAGCAGGAGCTCCTAAAGATTGTATTCAATGGATCAAACAACCCTCATTAGAAGGTACAAACCTATTAATGAACCATTCAGATATCGCTATTGTTTTAGCAACTGGTGGATCAGCAATGGTAAAAGCTGCTTATTCAACTGGAAAACCAGCTTTAGGAGTAGGACCAGGAAACGTTCCAAGTTACATTGAAAAATCTGCTAAGATTAAACGTGCTGTTAACGATGTTATTGCTTCAAAATCATTTGATAACGGTATGATTTGTGCTTCAGAACAAGCAGTCATAGTTGATCAAGAAATTTATGAAGAAGTAAAAGCAGAATTTATAAAACATCAAGTGTACGTTATTAAGCCTAATGAACTAAAAAGACTTGAAGATGCAGTAATGAACCCAACAAAAACTGCTGTTAATGCAGCTATCGTAGGGAAATCAGCAGTAGAAATCGCTGAACTTGCAGGAATCAAAGTTCCACAAGGTACAAAAATTATTATTGCTGAATTAGATGGAGTTGGAGAAGACTACCCATTATCACGTGAAAAATTATCACCGGTATTAGCAATGCTTAAATCAACTTCAACTGAAGATGGATTCTCATTAGCTCAGCAAATGCTAGAATTAGGTGGTTTAGGTCACTCTGCAGCGATTCATACATTAGATGATGAGCTAGCTAAAAAGTATGGAGAGCAAATGAAAGCTTGTCGTATTTTAGTTAACTCTCCTACAGCACAAGGTGGTATTGGCGATTTGTATAATAACATGATTCCTTCATTAACTCTTGGATGTGGTTCATACGGTAAGAACTCAGTATCTAAGAACGTATCTACTATTAACTTAATGAATATTAAAACAATTGCAAAACGTAGAAATCACATGCAATGGTTCAAATTGCCATCAAAAATTTATTTCGAAAAGTATTCTATTCAATATTTACAAAAAATGGAAAATATCAAAAAAGTATTCTTAGTTTGTGATCCAGGAATGATTGAATTTGGCTATGCAGATAAAGTTATTGCTGAATTAAACAAAAGAAAAGAAAGTGTACAAGTAGAAATATTCTCAGCAGTAGAGCCTAATCCTTCAACAAATACAGTAATGGCCGGAGCAGAAGCTATGCTTCAATTCCAACCTGATACCATTATCGCTATTGGTGGGGGTTCAGCAATGGACGCTGCTAAAGGTATGTGGTTGTTCTATGAAAAACCAGAAACAGAATTCTTTGGGGCAAAACAAAAATTCTTAGATATCCGTAAAAGAACGTACAAAATTCCTACATTAAATAAAACACAATTTGTTTGTATCCCTACTACATCAGGAACAGGTGCAGAAGTAACACCATTTGCAGTTATTACAGATAGTGAAACACACGTAAAATATCCTTTAGCTGATTATGCGTTAACGCCTGATGTTGCTATCATCGACTCACAATTCGTCATGAGTGTTCCTAAATCTGTTACAGCTGATACAGGAATGGATGTCTTAACACATGCGATTGAATCTTATGTATCTGTTATGGCAAGTGACTTTACAAAAGGTTTAAGTCTACAGTCTGTTAAATTAGTATTCCAAAACTTACGTGACTCTTACTCATATGCAAATGAAGATGCAAGAGAAAAAATGCATAACGCTTCTACAATGGCTGGGATGGCATTTGCTAATGCATTCTTAGGAATTAATCACTCTATCGCTCATAAAATAGGTGGAGAGTACAATATCGCTCACGGACGCACAAACGCAATCTTATTGCCTCATGTTATCCGTTACAATGCAAAAGATCCTTCAAAACATGCATTATTCCCTAAATATGAGTTCTTTAAAGCTGATGAAGATTACGCTGAAATCGCTCGTTTCATGGGATTCAAAGGGAATACAACAGAGGAATTAGTAGAATCATTAATCTTTGAAATCAATAAACTAGGTAAAGATGTTGGAATTGAGATGAACTTAAAAGCTCAAGGAGTAACACAAGAAGTCTTAAACGACACAGTTGATCACATGGCTGAATTAGCTTTCTTAGATCAATGTACAACTGCAAATCCAAAACAACCTCTAATTAGCGAATTGCGTCAAATCATTATCGATGCTTTTGATGGTGAAAAGTAGAAAAAAGTTTTTAAAGATTAGATTTTTGAATGACAATCAACTATGAAAATCTTAATAAAGAATGGTGCTACCTTCCTTTTTCGAAAAGGAAGGTAGCACCATTTCTTTAGTGTTAATTTGAGTATACAATTAGTAAAATATAGAGGAAAGAGAGGGAAAATAAAAAAATATGATAGTTTTTTTAATTGATGACATTATTTTTTGAGAAACAAACTTTTAGATATACTTAAACGTTGTACATAGAAAGATTGCTTTTTAAATTAAAACTAGTTATAATTAAACGAATAAGTTAGGGTTGCCTAAATATGAAGAAGTTGGTGATACGATTGACGCCTAATAAAGAAGATTATTTGAAAATCATTTATGAACTTGGTGGAACAGAAAAAAAAATAAATAATAAAGAAATTGTAAAAAGGTTAAGAGTTTCAGCAGCATCAGTTAGCGAGATGATGTCTAAGCTTTTAAAAGAAGGCTATATAGAAAGATTACCTTATCAAGGAGTAGAGCTCAATGATAAAGGTCTGCGTAAAGCCAGTACATTAATAAGGAAACACCGAATATGGGAAGTTTTTTTAGTCGAACATTTAGGGTATTCTTGGAATGAAGTACATGCAGAAGCAGAAGTCTTAGAGCATGTTTCATCTATTGAACTAACCAATCGATTAGAAAAATATTTAGATTTTCCTAAGATATGTCCACATGGAGGTATGATACCAGAAAAAAACGGTATTCTAAAAGAACCTTTATTAGAAAAGCTAACGGAACAAAATGAAAATCAAAAAGTTTTAATAAAACGTGTTGCAGATGAGAAAGATTTATTGGATTATCTCGTTTCAATAGATATTGGAATAAATGATGTATGCATAATTAATTCAATTGGTGCCTACGAAGGATCTGTCGTAGTTGAAAAAGAACATAAAAAGATTCAAATAAGTTTTAAAGCAGCATCAGATATATTTGTTCAAGCCATTTAAAAAAAGGAATTCGACTAATTAAAGCCGAGTTCTTTTTTTTTTTACAATTATCAACTCTTGAATAAGAATGTGTGTTCCCGTATAATTATGAGGAAAGAAGGAGGCGAAGAAAGTGGAAATTGGAGTCATTCGTTTTGACGAACCGGTTAAAGATACGTCTAGAAAAATTATTCATATTGATATGGATGCTTTCTTCGCTTCTGTTGAAGAAAGAGACCATCCAGAATTAAAAGGTCAACCCATTATTATTGCCAAACACCCTAATTTAACAAAGGGAAAAGGAGTTGTTGCAACAGCGAATTATGTTGCAAGGACATATGGAATCCATTCTGCAATGAGTGCTCAAAAAGCTTACGAACTTTGCCCTAAAGGTGTATTTATTCCTGGAAATCATGATAAATATCGAGAAGTATCAGGTGAAATTCGAAAAATATTTTTAAACTATACGGATATTATAGAACCCTTATCTTTAGACGAAGCTTATCTTGATGTAACAGAAAATAAAAAAGGGATGAAAAGCGCGACCTTTATAGCACACTCTATTCAAAAAGAAGTTTGGGATAGTGTGCATTTAACTTGTTCAGCAGGCGTCTCTTATAATAAATTTATAGCAAAATTAGCTTCAGATTATAAAAAGCCAGCAGGTGTTACCGTCATCACACCAGATGAAGCCCTCGCTTTCTTAAGAAATCTTCCTATTGAAAAGTTCATGGGAGTTGGGAAAAAAACGGTTGAGCGAATGCATGAGGCTGGTATTTTTACTGGAGAAGATTTATATCAAAGAAATGAGATGGACTTGATTCAATCTTTTGGAAAGAGGGGTTATTCTCTTTATCGAAAAGTTAGAGGAATTGATGACTCACCTGTCAGAATAAGTAGGGAAAGAAAATCTGTAGGAAAAGAAAATACGTATAATGAAAATTTAATGACGGAAAATGAAATTATAGCAGAATTGCGTTTTTTATCGAATGAAGTTTACCGCTCATTAACAAAAGAACAAAAACATGGAAAAACGATTGTATTAAAAATTCGTTATTCTAATTTTGAAACAGTAACTAAACGTCAGACACTGCCTCATTATATTAAAGATGCTGAAGAAATATTTTTTCATGCGCAAAATATTTGGGATGAAGTTGGACAACTACAAAACGGCATACGGCTATTGGGAATTACAATAACAACCCTAGATCCATTAACATTTGAAAATATTGTATTGCCTCTTTGGGAAAAATAAAAATAATAAAAAAATACCTGACCTGAATTGATTTCTTTTTTTTCTAAAGGTATACTGTATATACTAGTACAGTTTTTTGCTTGTGTTATAATGAAAGAAGATTTTAATAATGAAGATATTCTAGTACGGTCATTCTTTTTTACAAGTTGTTACCGATACAGGTTGTATCATTCTATTTAATCCATTTATTACAGGAAATCAGGCAAATAATCTTAATCCTAACACAATCGCGGCAGATGTTACTATTGTCACGTATGGACATGCGGATCATATTAGAGATACACAATAAATTGCCAAAAGAACAAACACTTTAATTGTTACAACTGTTGAAATAGCTGGATTTTTTGAATCGAAAAATTTAAGAACCCACGGTATGCAAATGGGTGGAAAACATGTATTTGATTTTGGAGAAATTAAAATGACCCAGGCTATTCATGGTTTATCTTACGAAATAGAGGGGAAGCTTACTAAATTTGGATTAGCAGCTGGAATTATTTTTCATTCAGATGGTAAAGTAATTTATCATGCTGGGGATACGGCTCTTTTTTCTGATATGAAACTGATTGGTCAATACCGTCCTTTAGATGTAGCATTTTTAACAATTGGTGATAACTTCACTATGGGTCCAGAAGACGCTGCTCTTGCAGCTAACTACTTGAAAGCTAAAAAAGTTGTTCCAATCCATTACAATACTTTTCCTTTAATTGAACAAAATCCTATCGCTTTTTGTACTAGCTTACGCGAGAAACAAGGTGAATATTTAAAGGTAGGAGAATGGCTAGAAATTTAAGAAGCAACTATTTTGGAGGGTAATTTATGACGACTAAACACGAACGAATACTAGCTTATATAGAAACGCTACCTGTTGGAGAAAAAATTTCTGTACGATTAATTGCTAAGAATTTAAAAGTCAGTGAAGGGACAGCCTATAGGGCTATTAAAGAAGCAGAGAATAGCGGCTTAGTCTCAACTATTCAACGTGTCGGAACGATTCGTATTGAGCGAAAAATGAAAGAAAGCATTGAGACACTATGTTATGGAGAAATTATAAAGATAATTGAAGGCGATATTTTTGGTGGAAAAAAGGGACTTAATAATGTTTTGACTAAATTTATTATTGGCGCGATGAAAGAAGATGCAATTGTTCGCTATATCACACCTGGTTCTTTAATGATTGTTGGAAATCGAGAAAGCGTTCAAAAACTAGCTTTAGAAAGCGGAGCAGCTGTTTTGGTCACCGGAGGTTTTGAAACAAGTGATGAAATTATTGAATTAGCTAATGAATTAGCTCTGCCTTTAATGGGAACGAGTTACGATTCGTTTACGGTTGCGACTATGATTAACCGAGCTATGACAGACCAATTAATTAAAAAAGAAATAATTTTAGTAGAAGATATCTACACAAAAATTGAGCAAACAATGTATCTAAATGTAGAAGATATCGTACTGGATTATCGTCGGCTAAATGAGAAAAGCGGCCATACTAGATTTCCTGTTGTGGGAAAGAATATGCGTCTAGTTGGTATTGTTGCTGCAAAAGATATGATTGGAAAAGGAGATCAACAAAGTATTGATCGGGTGATGACTAAAGACCCTACAGTAGTAAAAACACATGTGAGTGTAGCCAGTGTTGGACATCTGATGATTTGGGATGAATTAGAAGTTATGCCTGTTGTTGAAGATAATTTAACGTTGATGGGGATTATTTCAAGACAAGATGTTATGAAGGCAATGCAGTTAGCACAAAGACAACCTCAAATTGGCGATACTATTTCTGACCAAATTCAAGAACAAATAGAATTGAGTAGTGAAAATCACACCGGCATTGAAAATTCAATTCCTTCATATAAATTTAGTGTAACACCACAGATGACAGACTCTGTTGGAACAATTTCTTTCGGAGTATTGAGCGAAATTATTACTAGTTGTGCGAAGCGATCACTATTACTCTATCAAAAGAGAGATGCTTTGATTGAACAAATGGATTTACATTATTTTAAAATGATACAATTAGAAAGCATACTAGAAATTAAGCCCAAAGTTTTTGAAATCGGAAGGCGCTCGTCAAAATTTGATATTGAAGTATATGTTGAGAATGTATTAGTTGCTAAAGCGATTGTTATTTGCCAGATGATGCAAAGAAATTAAAAAGGAGTTATTTTTATGACATTATTTCCATATAAAGAAGTAGTAGAAACAATAAAAAAATATGATACGATTATTGTTCATCGACATATGAATCCAGACCCCGATGCTCTAGGTTCACAAGGTGGTCTTGTTGAACTATTAAAAGGTAGTTTTCCTGAAAAAAAAATAATTAAAGCTGGAGGACCTGTAGGAGATTTGGGCTTTTTAACAACGATGGATGAAGTAAAGGATGAAGACTACAAAGAAGCACTAGTTATCGTAACAGATACTGCTAACACGCCAAGAATTAGCGATAAGAGGTATCAGCTAGGTTTGAAGCTGATTAAAATAGATCATCACCCTAACGATGACAGTTATGGAGATTTACAGCTTGTTAATATACAGGCTAGTAGCTGCAGTGAAATAATAGCTGATCTCTATTTAGAAAATCAAGAAGATTTAATCTTATCTAAAGAGGCAGCACGGTTATTATATGCAGGCATTGTCGGAGATACAGGACGATTTTTATATCCTTCAACAACGCCCCACACGTTGAAAATAGCTGCTAAACTTATGGAAAGTGGATTTGTTCCTAGCGAAGTCAACAACCAGATGAATAGTATTTCTCCAAAAGTTGCCAAATTAACTGGCTATATTCTTCAAAATCTGATAATCTCTGAGGTTGGTGTAGCAAAAGTCTTATTAACTCAAGAGATATTAAAGCAATTTGATTTAACAGATACAGAAACAGCTTCAATTGTATCTATTCCCGGAACAATTGAGGGCGTTCTAACTTGGGGAATTTTTGTTGAACAACCAGAAGGACATTTTAGGTGTCGTTTGAGATCAAAAGGACCAGTCATCAATGAAGTTGCAAAACGACACGATGGTGGAGGTCATCCTTTGGCGAGTGGTGCGAATGCAAAGAATACGGAAGAGATTGATCAAATTATAAAAGAACTAACAGAACTTGCTGGGAAATGGGTAAATAAATAAGAAAGGGTACGATTTTTTTTAGCTATAGATTAAAGAAATTATCCTAAATAACTTTTTAAAAAAAAGCCGTAGAATTCGTAAAGAAGTTCCACGGCTTTTAGAGCTTATAGAATAGAAACGGAGATTAATTTATTTTTAATAAATCTTATCTGATTAGGATGGTTTCACATTTTTATTGGCAGTATGCGTTGAATTTTTAATAATATCAATTGTTTCAATCGTACTACTACCAGATTTAATGACAGTAAATGTATAACCACCTGCTACAAGGGCTTCTCCCTCATTAATATCATACTTTTGGTTCAACATCCATCCACCCAAAGTATCAACGTTTTCTTCTTCGATAGACAAACCAAAAAGCTCATTAATTTCATCAACTAGCATTCTTGCGCTAACACGATAATGGTTGTCACCGACTTTTTTAATTTCAGGTTCTTCAACGCTTTCATAATCGTCGCTGATATCTCCTACTATTTCTTCTACAATATCTTCCATAGAAAGCATGCCACTAGTTCCACCGTATTCATCAACTAAAATAGCAATTTGATTTCGCTCTTTTTGCATTTTAACCAATAGTTCTTTAATAGGAACTGTTTCAATTACACGAATAATCGGTCGAATATAAAGAGAAAAATCAAAAGAACCTGGTGTGTTATCTTCAACAGCATTTACATAGGCAGCGAAGATTTCTTTTGTATTTAATATTCCGATAACTATGTCTTTGTCGCCATCTTGAATAACGGGATAGCGGGTATATCGTTTTACACTAACTAATTTGCCAATTTCTTTTAAAGACATGTCGCTAGAGACAGTAATCATTTCAGTTCGAGGGACCATTATTTCACGACTCATACGATCATCAAATGCAAAAACATTTTCAACGAATTGATATTCATCTCTGTTTATTTCACCACTTTTTAGACTTTCACCCATAATAATTCGAAGTTCTTCTTCAGAAACACCTTCACCAAATTCATTTTTGTTGGGAACTCCAATAGCTTGAGAAATTTTATTTGCTAGTCTATTTAAAACAAAAACGATAGGATACATAATTCTAAACCAAAATTGTAAAGGTCTAGCAATGGCTAAACCAATTTTTTCAGTATTATTTATTGCTATATTTTTTGGAACAAGTTCTCCGATGATAACTTGAAGAAAAGTTAAAACAGCAAAGGAAAGAACAATCGATGCTACTTTTGAAATCGATGCTGGCAATTGAAAATTTGAAAATAAGATATCAAATAAACGGCCAAAAGTAGGCCTACCTAACCAACCAATAGCTAAAGAAGTCACGGTGACTCCTAATTGAGTAGCAGATAAGTACGTATCCAACTTTTGGGTCATATTTTTGAGCAATTGAGCTTTTTGATTTCCATCTTCAATAAGAAAATCTAATCTTGAAGGACGTATACGGACTAATACAAATTCTGACATCACGAATAAAGCGGCAATTAATAAAATGGAAAAGAACAAAATCATACCAGTAGTTATTGACAAATGGATGCTTACGTTACACTAACGCAAGCTTCACCTCCTTGTTAATTTATAACTCTAATTGAACTAATTTTATGTTCTATAGGACACGGATTGAAGTGAGGCCTTTAGGATAAAAGAACCGTAAAATAAATAAGAATCAATAGTAAGATATAGGGTGAATGGATTTCTTTTTGATTATCTATTTATTATTTCTTGTTTTTTCCAAAGTTCCTCGCCTCACTTTAATTTAATGATATTATCTAAATGATCGGTTTTGATTGCTCTTTAGAAGTAGACTAGTTAATTAAAAAGTCTTATAAGTTTACTTTACCTTAATATGGTAAAATGTTAAAGTAAAAAACATATTTATGGTCTGTTTAACATAAAAAAGATGTAAATAACAGTTAGAAGCTGATTATCTCCTACTTAAGAAGGATTTTAACTATCGCAATAGTTGATATACTTTGATTATAAAGCTACATCAATATAAAGTAGAAATAATATCAAATAGTAAAACAAGGGATGTTTGAAAATGAATTTTAAAAATTTTTTTAAAAAAATAGTATTTCATTTAACAAGACTATGGCAAAAATCAAAACCTTATTTAAATAGATTTAAAATAAGGTTCAAACGAATCTGGAAAAAAATTCATGCAACTAAAATTATTATTCTTGCCTTTTTATTAGTATCTTTATTTAGTAGCGGATATTTATTGTATTTAACAAAAACTTTAAATGTTTCAACGTTGAAAGCTGGTCTCGAACAAACAACGACGGTCTATGATATTGATGGCGATGAAGCCGGAACACTTTATTCTCATAAAGGCTCCTTTATACCCTTAGATACTATTTCTCCTTCGATTCAAGCGACAGTTATTTCAACTGAAGATAAACGATTTTTTGATCATAAAGGCTTTGATATTATCGGAATTGCTCGTTCAGCAGTAGGTTTTGTATTAAATGGTGGAAAGATAAGTGGTGGTGGAAGTACTATTAGCCAGCAACTAGCTAAAAATGCTTATCTAACATTAGATCAAACGTTAATAAGAAAACTAAAAGAATTATTTTTAGCGATTGAAATTGAAAAACAATATACAAAGAATGAAATATTAGAAATGTATTTGAATAACGCTTATTTTGGCAATGGTGTTTGGGGAGTAGAAGATGCCTCACATAAGTACTTTGGTAAAAATGCTAGTGACGTTTCTCTGACAGAAGCAGCGACAATAGCAGGAATGCTAAAAGCACCAACTACCTATAACCCACGAGATAATATGGAAAAATCTATCTTAAGACGCAATATTGTTTTAGATTTATTAATAAAAAATGAGGGTATCTCAAAAGAAATAGGCGAAGCAGCTAAAAATGAATCGTTACAATTAGTAGATGATTATCAACAAACTAAAGGCTATCAATATCCTTATTATTTTGACGCCGTTATAGACGAAGCGATTACTAAGCATGGTCTAAAAGAAGAAGAATTATTAAATAAAGGCTATAAAATTTACACCTCATTGGATCAAAACTATCAATCGAGAATGGATCAGACGTACAAAAATGATTGGTTATTTTCTGATGCTTCAGACGGAACGTTATTACAAAGTGGTTCTGTTGCGATGAATCCGAAAACTGGTGGAGTATATGCTATTATAGGCGGAAGGGGCGAACATACCTTTAGAGGATTCAATCGAGCTACTCAAATAAAACGACAACCAGGATCGATTATGAAACCATTAGCTGTTTATACACCAGCTTTAGAGTCAGGCTATGATATTGACTCTATTTTGAAAGATGAAAAAAAAGCTTATGGATCAGACGATTATACACCAGAAAATTACGATTTTAATTATTCTGGAGAAGTCCCTATGTACCAAGCTTTAGCACAAAGTTTAAATGCTCCAGCAGTTTGGCTCTTGGATCAAATTGGACTAAAAAAAGGGATAAAGAAAGTTGAAAAATTTGGAATACCTGTTCAAGAAAAAGACAAGTATCTTGGTTTAGCGCTTGGTGGTACAACAGGAGGCGTATCGCCACTTCAGATGGCTAGTGCGTATACTGTGTTTTCAAACAAAGGGTTAAGAAGCGAAGGTTTTTTCATCACTAAAATTGTAGATGCAACGGGAGCAATCATTATCGATAATACAGAACATAAAACTAAAAAGGTGACCTCACCAGAAATAGCAGAAAAAATGACTAGTATGCTTATGGGTGTATTTACAAATGGAACAGCTAGCAGTAATGCTCCTGATGGTTATAAGGTAGCAGGAAAAACAGGAAGTACAGAAGTATCGTTTAATAATTCTGGCGGGACAACAGATCAGTGGACAGTAGGCTATACTCCAGATATAGTCGTAGCTACATGGATTGGGTTTGATAAGACTGACGAAAATCACTACATGGGAACGGGAAGCTCAACGGGGGTAGGCCCTTTGTTTAAATTACAAATGCAAAATATATTGCCAAAAACACCTCAAACGACTTTTGGTACGAAAAGTGCAGAAGTAATTGTTGGTTCACAAGAAGAAAATAATTCCACCCAATGGGGAGAGAACTTCCAGCAAAATATTACTCAATGGGGTGAACAATTTAAAAAAGGGTTAGATCAGGTGAAGGATAAAACGAATTCTTTAATTGAACGTTTTAAAAATCGTTAATAGTTTGTCAATAATAAAGGAGAACATTGGAAAAAAACACTGAGTAATGGTATAGTATAACGGTCAAGAAAAAATACCGGGAGAGTGATTTAGATTATGAATAATATCTACGATACAGCAAACAAAATTGAGCAAGAATTAAGAGAGACAGAAGCTTATTCAGATTTGAAATCAGCGTTCTTAACTGTAAAAGAAAATCCTGAAGCAAATGAAGTTTTCCAGCAGTTTCAAGAAATACAAATGAAACTACAACAAAAACAAATGTCAGGTGAAGAAATTTCTGAAGAAGAAGTTCAAGAAGCACAAGAAATGGCATTAAAATCAGGTGAAAACAATTTGATCAAAGAATTGATGGAAGCAGAGCAAAAATTAAGCACATTAATTGATGATCTAAACCGTATTATTATGAAACCGATACAAGATATTTACCAAGGTTAATTTTAAAAAAGAGTTCACTAAGTCAGTATAAGTAGTGAGCTCTTTTTTTGTTCAACTATTGGAACGTATGTGCCCGTAAAAAATAACTAGTAAAAGAGAAAGGAAGGATAGGAGTGGTTCAATTTATTCACGGTGCTGATCTGCACCTAGATAGTCCCTTTATTGGATTAAAGTCAATGCCTGAATTTGTTTGGCAAGCTATTTACCGTTCAACATTCGAAGCACTATCACAACTAGTTAATATAGCTATTGAAAATAAAGTTGATTTTGTCTGCCTTGTTGGGGACATTTATGATAGTGATGATCGCAGCGTCAAAGCGCAAGCTTTTTTCAGAAATGAAATGGAGCGATTAAACGAAAAAAAAATTCCGGTTTATCTTTCACATGGTAATCACGATTACATAGGAAATCAGGGATTACACTTAGAGATGCCAGAAAATGTTGTTATCTTCGGAGAGAATCCTGAAACATACTGGTTAACAACAAAACGAAATGAAAAGATTGCTATGACAGGATTTAGTTATACAAAACGTTGGATAACAGAAAGAAAAATCGTAGATTACCCTAAGAAATACGATGAGGCTGATTACCAAATTGGAATGCTTCATGGGTTTTCAGAAGGATTAGAATCAGAACACGGTAAGTATGCTCCTTTTACGTTAAAAGAGTTGAAGAACAAACAATATGATTACTGGGCTTTGGGACATATTCATAAACGTCAACAGTTAGCTGCTCATCCGTTAATTATTTATCCAGGTAATACCCAAGGGAGAAATAGCAAAGAAACTGGACCGAAAGGGTGTGAACTCGTTACATTAACAGATATAAGCGAGCAAATTGAATTTTACCCTACAGCGACTATTCATTGGGAAAAAATAGAGTTGTCAATCAAGGGGTCAGTTAATTTGGAAGCTGTCTACACTTCTATCCAACAAGCAATTTTAAATAAAAGAAAAACAAACTATAATTTATTTATCTCAATCGATTTAAAAGATTCAGAGGCCTTATTGAACGGTGTTAGAAAAAAAATTAATCAAGGAGAGTTACTAGAAGCTTTGCAGCAAATTATCCAAGAAGATAATTTTGTTTGGATCTACCAAATTGAATTAGTAGCTAAAAAAAAAGAAAATGAGCAGTATATGCAGTTATTTCCAGAAGAATGGCAAAAAGCACTTATAGAACTAGAAGAAGAAGATTATTTTAATGAAGTAACCAATCCTTTTTTTGACTATACTGAAATATCAGACTTACTTAATTCGAGAGATTCTTTATACAGGGGAAAAATTATTGAACGTGCGAAAGATCGAGTTAAATCTTTGTTGACGGTTGAAGGAAGTGATGAAATTGAAAATTAAGTCAATAGAAATATATGGATTTGGCAAATGGATTGATAAAAAAATCGTGAATTTAGGGCAAGTTCAACTATTTTATGGAGAGAATGAAGCGGGTAAAACAACGTTGATGACCTTTATTCATAGTATCCTTTTTGGTTTCCCAACAAAACAAAGTTCGGATTTACGTTACGAGCCTAAAATAAGTAGCAAATACGGCGGGAAATTATTAATTGAAGATGATAGATACGGAGAAATTAGCATTGAGCGAGTGAGAGGTAAGGCAAATGGAAAAGTAACGGTTATATTACCAAATGGAGAAACAGGTTCAGATAATCTATTAGAAAAGTTAGTCTATGGGATGGATAAAACTACTTACCAAGCCTTATTTTCATTTGATCTTTTTGGGGTACAAAAAATTCAAAGAATGAATAAAGCTAAATTAAATCGTTATTTTTTAAGTGTAGGCAGCTTAGGTAATGAGCAACTTTTAAAATTAGCAGATAAGTTTCAATTAGAAGCAGGAAAGTTATATAAGCAGACTGGGCGAGTTCCTGATATAAATAAAAAAATTAGAGAAGTACAAAATAAAAGACAGCAACTTCGAATAGCTAAAGGTAAAAATGATCAGTACACACAAATATATTCCGAAAAAGAAAGCTATGAACAAGAAACAGAAGAAATAAGAAAAACACGAACTAAAAATGAAGCCCATTTAGAACAGTTAAGTCGTCTAGCTGTTAACTGGAGTTACTTTTCAGAGATTATTGCTATTCAAGAAGATATCAGAAAAAGTACTGTCAAAAATATGCCACAAGATAGTTTATTTCAACTGAATCATCTAAACCAATCAATTGATCAACTTAGAGCGAAAACGATGCAAGAAAAAGAACGTTCCAAACAAGCAATGGAAAGAAGCAATTTAACAAAATCACAGTTGCTATTTATAAAACAAAAAGAAGAGATTCAAAGAATACTTTCTACAGTTGATAGTACGAAAGCTATTTTACAAGAAAAAGATTTTCTTGAACGAGAAGCAAAAAAAGAAATGGAACAAATTTTACGCAATAAACTTCAATTAAATTTAACTATTGGACAACAAATCCCCACAGCTCAAACAGCTGCACAAAAAACTGATTACCAAAAACTTTACCATTCTATTATAGTCGTAGAAAGTAAATTACAAAAAGCCATTGAAAAAAAGACTTTTTTAGTTTATCAGGAGAATTCTTTATCTGAACAAATAGACAAAATAGAACCTGATATATGGAATAACCAATTATTTCAAGAAGCAAAAAAACGCTATGAACAATCTGAGGATTCAGAATACGATTTGGGCCAATCTAGGTCAATTAAAGAGAATCTTTCTGAACTAAAAACTAATCGCTTGAAAGCCAGTTTGATTGGTGCTGTAGGAGCTTTACTAGCTATTTTTGGTTTTATGAGTGCTGGACAGGCTGGGCCTCTTTTAGCCTTATCCGGTGTTGCAATGATTGGTTTAGCTAGGTTTCTTTATGTTAAAAAGAAACCTGTAAAAATAGTAGATGAAGATAAATCGAGAAATACTTACGCAGACTATATCAAGCAAATTGAGTTACGTAAGCAATGGAGAACTCAGTTAGCTGAATTTGATCAAGTAATAACGGATTCTAAAGAAGTTTTAGAGATTATAGAAAAAAATACAAATGAAAAAAAAGAGTTAATAAATAAACTAGGCCAAATTATAACGGATAGTGGCTATCCTGAAACGACGACAATAGAAAGTCTCGTTAATCAAGAAGATCCTTTTGAAACATTACGTGAAAGAGTTCTAGCTGTTGAAGAAAAAGAGGAACTATTAAAGCAATTATCTGAACAATTAATACAATGGAAAAATCAGGTGCAATTTTTAGAACCAGTTATTTTACTAGATTGGGAACACTATCCGTCGATCATTGAAGGGATAACAAATTTCTATCAAGAGTCTTTAGATGATGAACAAAAATTTCTGAGTATACAAAAAGAAGAAGAATTAAGGCAACAAGAAATGAAAAAAATAGTCTACGAACAAAGAAATTTTGAACAACAAAGAATAACACTATTTCAATCTGTTGAAGCAAAGAATGAAGAAGATTTTCGTAAAAAATTTATTTTGTTTGATGAGTGGAAACGAAAAAGAGCTCGGTTACAGTTATTGGAACAGCAAGTTTCAGAAGATATTAACTTATTAGAACAATTTCGCGATAAAGAAGACTTGGTAGAGCAAATGAATAAAGTGAAAAAATCAATAGAGCTTCATAAAGTTAATGAAGAAACACTAATGAACAAAAGAGTAAAAAATGAATTAGCCTTAAAAGAATTAGAAAAAGGTGGAGAGTATTCAGTTTTATTGCAAGAATACGCTAATCTTAAAAGTGAGTTACAAGAACTAGTAGATATGTGGAGTACACATAAAGTTGCTGCTGAATTAATTGAGCGCGCAATGACACATGCTCGTAAAAATCGTTTTCCTGAAACGCTTCAAGATACTACAAAATATTTTGAATTATTAACTAAAGGTCAATACAAACAAGTTTTAATAAAAGAGGAAAAAATTGAAGTTCAAAGAAGGGATGGTTCTCTTTTTGATGCTTTAGAACTTTCTCAATCCACAGCGGAACAGTTATATGTAGCATTAAGATTTGCTTTTGTTAAAAATGCAACAGATATTGTAAAGTTACCTATTATGATTGATGACGGATTTGTAAATTTTGATCAATCGCGAAGAATGCAAATGATAGAATTAATTAAACAAATTAGTGAAACAACTCAAGTTTTCTATTTCACATTTGATCAACAATATTTGACAAAGTTTAGAAAAGACCAGATAGAGATGTTATAATAAACATAGTTAATATAGAGTGGGGGAGTATGATGGAGAAAAAATTATATGACTACAGTGTAGATGAAAGTTTTGAATTATACTTATTAATTAAATCTGCAGATATACGTGTAGCAAAAAATGGTAAGAAGTTTATTGCGTTTACGTTTCAAGATACAAGTGGACAAATGGATGGGAAATTTTGGGATGCATCAGAAGATGAAATAGCTTCATTAACTCCAGGGAAAATAGTAAATATTTCTGGTAAAAGAGAATTATATCAAGGCAATCCTCAAATAAAACTATTTAAAATAAGGATAACAAAAGCAGGAGAACCAACTAGTCCTGAATTATTTATTGAACGGGCACCTTTAAAGAAAGAAGATATGATGGAAGAGCTAAATGAAACTCTTTTTGAAATTACTAATGCTAATATGAATAGAATTGTTCGCTATTTATTGAATCATTACCAAAAAGATTTCTTCCAATATCCAGCAGCAAAAAGATTCCACCATGCTTTTGTAGGAGGGTTAGCCTTCCATACGATCTCAATGTTGAGAATAGGAAAAACGATTGCTAATCAATATGAGGAAATTAATAAACCTTTATTGTACTCAGGAATTATTCTACATGACTTAGGAAAAGTTATTGAACTTTCAGGACCTATCTCGACAGAATATACATTAGAAGGAAATTTATTAGGTCATATCGTCATTGTTGATGAGTTGATTACTAAAGCTTGTTTGTCTTTAAAAATAGATGATAAGAGTGAAGATGTCCTTTTATTAAAACACATGGTTTTATCTCATCATGGGAAACTAGATTACGGATCGCCTGTAAGGCCTAAATTAAGAGAATCAGAGATTTTATTTATGATAGATAATTTAGATGCGACAGTGACGATGCTAAATAGTAGTCTAAGTAGAACAGAGCCAGGCGAATTTACTGAGCGAATTTTTGGACTAGATAATCGTATTTTTTATAAACCATTGAGTCAAGATAACGAGAAAAATATAGAAGATTAGACCTTGATACTATAGCTTATGTAAATTCACTTAATAAAAAAGACGCTATTTTCTTATTGAAAAGAAAATAGCGTCTTTTTATTATTAAGTCAGTTATATTTGTTAATTGAGAGTTATTTAGCACTTTCAGAATCAGCTGAAGACTCTACTTTTTCTGAACTTTTAGTAGAAGTTTCAGGTTTTTTTAGGTAGGTATCCATGGCAGTCGAAAGATCCTCGTCATCAATATTAATATTAGCATCTTGTATAATTTCAGAAAGGGTGGACTGAACAGTGGCGCTATCTGCTAGTTTTTCTTGTAATAATTGTTCTTCGATAGTCTTACGTTCTTCTTTTAATGCCCCTTTTTCTGATTTTTCAGTTAATTTAATGATATGGTATCCAAATTCAGATTTGACAGGTGTAGGCGTGATTTTTCCTTCTTCCAATTTGCTAGCTGCTTCTTCAAACTCTGGAGCTACTTCTCCTGTTGAAAAAGTTAACTCTCCACCTTTTTCAGCAGTACTTGTATCTGTAGAATTTTCTTTTGCAAGAGTAGCAAAATCAGCGCCATCATTTAATTCAGTAATTAATTCTTTTGCTTTTGCTTCATCTGCAACAAGAATATGAGCAACAGTCATTGGAGGTGTGTAAGCATCATAAGCAGCTTTTATTTCTTCGTCAGTAAACTTGGAATTTTTCTTTACAGCTTCTTCAATCAGTAGGTTTAAACGAATAGTGTCTTTGTATGAAGCATCTGTAAATCCTGAAGAAGCTAGAACATTTTTAAATGCATCAGCTCCACCATAGGATTCTTCTTGTTTCTTATACTCAGCATTTACTTTTTTATCAGTGATTGTCTCACCATATTTTTCTGTTAAAACATCTTTAATCAGTAATTGTTGTAAAGTGGTAGACCCTACATTTGATTTCATTGCTTCATAAAGTTCATCTTGTGAAATTTTACCAGCAGTAGAAGAAGCTACGGTGTTGTTTGTACAACCTGCAATAGTTAAACTAGCTAAAATAGTCGCAGTGGTTAAAATAATTTTATTCATTATAAATAGACACATCCATTTCTTTTAATTTACAAACTTAACATTTCCAGTCACAAGTAATAATATACCACATTCACTTAAATAAAAAAAATAAAATTAGATAAACCTAAATAAAGTCTACTAAAAATCATAAAAAAAACACATCTTAAGAAGGTAAAAACAAAAAAGCACCTGAAAATAAGCAGCACAACTTCGATTGTGTCTTATTTTTAGGTGCTTTTTTTGTACCTTCTATTCTGTTGGAGAGACTTGTTTATCTAGTTCATTTATATCTTTAGAAAGTTTTTCAGCCTGTTCTTGAATCCTTCTCATACGTGGTTCAGTTTGGTTTATAAACTCTTCGACGGATACCGCTACCTCTTGTGTAAACTCGTTTGCTAAAGTTTTGCCTTCATTTGAAAGAGTTGAAATAGCCTCTTTTAAGTCATTCATACTTTTAGTTACATCATCTACTAGAAGAGTGGTATCATCTAGATAATCTAGTAAAATTTCGCGATTATCTTCACCAGATCTTGGAGTTTTTAATAACGTGTAAACACCTCCAGCTAGAGAACCGAAAAAAAGACCTTTCAAAAAGTTTTTTGCCATGATTATACCTCCATTTTTTCTTTAATTAATGTGACAATGTGGTCTAGTTCTTTTGCAGTATGCCTGTTTGAATTATCGCCAAATACGATACTAAAGTTATCTTGTTTTGTATAGCGAGGGATTAGATGGATATGGCTATGGAAAACAGATTGATAAGCAACAGTACCGTTATTATTGACTATATTCATTCCCTCAATCGTTGAGTCAGATTCTTTGATAGCACGCGCAATTTTTGGGATTCTTGAAAAAACGATACTAGCTAGCTCTTCATCGTATTCAAAAATATCTGCGACGTGTTTTTTTGGAAGAACTAATGTGTGACCTGGTGTAACTTGAGTTAAATCAAGAAATGCAATAATGTGTTCGTCTTCGTAGATCTTTCTACTTGAGATTTCATTTTTAATAATCTTACAAAAAATACACTCTGACACAAGAGAACCTTCTTTCTCATAGTTTAGTTTTACGAGACAAAAAATAGCGAAGAATAGTTATCTTTTGCTATTCATTTTCACCTTAAATGTAGCACAAAATTTAACTAAAGTGAAACGCTAACTAAAATAAATAGAACAAAGCAACTATTGCTATCTTATGGTACAATTAAAAAAATTTAAGAAAAGAGGGGAAAAAAGAAAATGGGTCTAAAAGTATCAAATGTTACAGGCGGTTATACTCAAGTCCCTGTGCTAAAAAATGTATCTTTTGAAGTAAACGCTGGAGAATTAGTTGGATTAATTGGATTAAATGGTGCTGGTAAAAGTACAATTATCAAACACATCATAGGATTAATGGACCCAATGAAGGGTGAAATAATTGTAGATAGTCAAACACTGAAACAAGAAATTACGAGTTACCGTAAAAAAATAGGATACGTTCCTGAGATGCCAGTTTTATATGAAGAACTGACGCTACGTGAGCATATTGAAATTACTGGGATGGCTTATGATTTATCTTCCGAAGTTGTTTTTAAAAGAGCCGAGAAATTGCTTAAAACTTTTCGATTAGAAAATAAACTTGACTGGTTTCCAGCACATTTTTCTAAAGGGATGAAACAAAAAGTCATGATTCTTTGTGCATTCCTCATTGAGCCTAGTCTATATATTATTGACGAGCCTTTTGTTGGATTAGATCCATTAGGAATTAGTGCATTGTTAGATTTGATGAATGAAATGAAGCAACAAGGCGCTTCTATTTTGATGTCTACTCATATACTGGCTACAGCAGAAAGAGAATGTGATCGTTTTATTTTACTCCACGAAGGAGAAGTACGAGCGGATGGAACTCTAGCAGACTTAAGAAAAACGTTTAGTATGCCTTCTGCAACATTAGATGAAATTTATCTGCAGCTGACTAAAGAAGAGGATGAGCGCAGATGATGGAAGATATTTGGAAAAAAAGATCTGCTCACTATCAGAAAAAAATGATACGCTATTCAAAATATATCCTAAATGATCATTTTGTGATTGTTTGTTTATTTCTTTTTGGAGCATTAGGTTATGCTTATTCAGAACTTCTTAAAACCTTATCAGAGAACTTTATACATGGACGTATAATAGCTGTTTTTTATTTCATGTTTCTAATCTTAATCGGTAAATTAGCCACTTTTTTGAAAGAAGCAGATATTGTATTTTTATTACCAAAAGAAAAAGAGTTGAAAGGCTATCTTCAATTAGCCAGAAGATACAGCATGATTTTGCCAGCTGTTATAATTGTTTTTGGGACAAGTATCATTATGCCTTTATTAGTTGCAACTTCTTCGTTTAAATTTACAGATATCTTCTTTTTTGTTGTCTATTTAGTAATAATAAAAAATATTGAATTAGAAGTACAACATTTGTGTATGAAGATTTCTTTTAGACAGTTAAAAATAAAAATAAAAATATTGTTTTTATTCGTTTCATTTATTGGAAAATTCTTGTTAATTTTTTTATCGCCATTAGTAGGAATTGCCTATGCCTTACTCCTAACTATTCTATGGTTTAACTATGCTGTAAAGTATCGTGATCATTTTCTTTATCAGTGGCAGTCAATGGTTAAAGATGAAACGACTCGTGTTCAGCGTATTTACCAGTTTATTAATTTATTTACTGATGTTCCTATTATGAAAAGTACTGTAAGAAGACGACGTTATCTAGATTTCTTCTTAAATAAGAGTAAAAGACAATACCAAAAAACATATAGCTATTTATACACACGAGCCTTTTTAAGAGGGACAGAGTATAGCGGGCTATTCATCCGCTTGATGCTGATTGCTATGGTACTCATATTATTTGCAGAACCATTTATGCTGCAGTTATTATTAGCTTTACTGTTTTTATATTTAACTGGCTTCCAGTTAATTCCGCTTTATTTTCATTTCGACAATATGGCAATGGCTGTTTTGTATCCAATTGATCCCTTACAGAAACTAAAAGCAATAAAACAACTTTTATTTACGTTACTTTTAATTGAAAGTCTTGGAATAGTTGTGATTTCGCTAGTTAGCGTATCCTTATTAGAGACAGCACTATTAGGAGCTGCTTTGATACTGTTTAGTTTTTTATTTAGTTATCTTTATCTGCCGTCTAGAATTAATAAAATGGAAAAAATGCAACGAAGGTAATAGTCTATTAAAAAGAGCAATAAATTACTAGATCTCAGTTTCTAATAAAGAAGTTGAAATGAGAGTTTCCAAAATAGTTAAAATAAAATGAGCTGAAAGAGGCGAAAATAATGAAAGTTATTTGGAATAATCAACTTGTTGAACGAGAAGATGTAAAGATTGATATGGAAGATAGAGGTTATCAGTTCGCTGATGGACTTTATGAGGTCATACGTGCCTACAATGGAATACTTTTTACAGCAGAACAGCATGTTGAACGGTTATTTACAGGAGCAAAAAAGATAGATTTGATTTTACCTTTTACGAGAGAGGAATTAATCTATTTATTAAATGAGTTAATCAAAGAAAATAGCATAGAAACAGGTAATATCTATTTACAGATTACTAGAGGTGTTTCGAGTCCAAGAAACCATACTTACCCAAAAATTGAGTTTACTTCACCTGTCTTCACGGCATCGACAACAGTTGTACCACGTAATTTAGAAACGATGAAAGATGGAATAAAGGTTATCACTTTACCGGATATGAGATGGCTTCATTGTGATATTAAATCAATTAGTCTTTTAGGAAATATCATGGCTAAACATGAGGCGCATAAAAAAGGAAAAGATGAAGCTATTTTGTATCGCGATGAAGCTGTTACAGAGTGCTCTGCATCAAATGTTTCAATAATAAAAAACAAGATTCTTTATACTCATCCCGATGGTAACTTGATACTATCTGGGATAACAAAGACGGTTTTATTAAAAGTTGCTAGACAACGTGGAATAATTGTTAAAGAAGAAACGTTTACATTAAAAGATCTAAAAGAAGCGGATGAAGTATTTGCTTCGAGTACAACAATGGAAGCTATGCCGGTTGTAGAGATTGACGATAAACCTGTTGGCGATGGTAAACGTGGTCCTGTCGTTAAGCTATTACAAGAACTTTATGTTAACGAAGTTGAATTAACATGTGGTTCAATTATCTAAATAAAATAAAGCAATTACTTAAGGCGTAACTTTTATAATTAAGAGTTACGTTTTTTGAGTGTTACATAAAAAGAATTAAATGTTTTTTTGATTTAGAAACAATTATTTAAAAGAATAGTAATTTTTATTGACTGCTTATCTTTGTAATAAGAAGCTAAGTAATTTTGCACAAAAAATGATGTTACAAAAGTGAAAATGAATTCTTTAAAGCAGGTCATCCAATTTTCATTTCAAATAGATTGATTTCAATACGTAGGAATTAAAATAAAAAAAATATTATAAAAAGAACGTATATGCGCTTGACGTAATTAGAATTTCTATCTAAAATAGGTTAGGAATAGAATGATAGATATCGTAAATGATGTCTATCATTTTTTGTCTAAGTAGATAAGTAAACTAATATAAAACAGGGAATGATAGGATATGAATTTTGAAATAGATTCTGGATGGAAATTGCATCCAGTTGGCGGGGATACAGGTCAAGCTTATATGGGAACTAGAGCAGAAGAAAAGCTTTTTTTGAAGCGCAATTCTTCGCCTTTTTTAGCTGCGCTTTCCGTTGAAGGAATCACACCAAGGCTAGTATGGACAAAGCGTATTGGCAACGGCGATGTACTAACAGCTCAAGAATGGTTAAATGGACGCACGCTTAAGAGTGAAGAAATGGCTTCTCCTGAAGTTGCGCAATTACTAAGTCGCATTCATACTTCAGAACCGTTGAGGAGTATGCTGTCACGGGTTGGCGGTAAAGAAATAACGCCTCAAATATTGCTTCAGAATTATAAGAATAAACTACCTAACGATTTGTTAAATCACCCACTATTGACTAGTATTTTTAACAAGCTAACAGCAGAAGCAGATACTATGAATTTAGTTACCTCTAAGGTTTGTCATGGGGATATTTATCAAAAGAATTGGTTGTTATCTGATAAAAATCGTTTATATTTAGTTGATTGGGATTCTGCAATGTTAGCTGATCCAGCAATGGATTTAAGTATGCTACTCTTTCAATATGTTCAACGAGAAAATTGGAAGGATTGGCTTGAACATTATGGAGCAGTTGTCACAGATGAATTAATTGAACGGATATTATGGTATGCCTCGATGAATTATTTAACTCAAACTAAGCGTCATCATCACGAATCTAGATTTTATGAAATGAATAAAGATATTTTAAAATTACAAACAATTCACTCAGTAATACAAGATGAAAGAGATTAGAATCTTATTCGATATTTCGGAAAGATTCTAATTTACGTTTAAGAAAAGATAGGATTAATAAAACTAAAAAGGGGACTAATTATGCGTCTAAGAAGAAAGCCAGGAGCACCAGCAAAGATAGCTGAATACTCACAATATATTGCGAATACTCCTGAAGAGTGGGTTGGGAAATGGCATGAGAGATTTAAAAATAGCAATCCGATTCATATTGAAGTTGGAACCGGAAAAGGGCGTTTTATTACTGAAATGGCTAAAAGTAACCCTGAAATAAATTATATAGGAATTGAATTGCAAGAGAGCGTTATAGTAGTTGCTTTAGATAAATTAATAGAAGAAGACTTACCTAACTTACAATTGCTTCACGTCAATGGAGGATCGTTGACACAATACTTTGCTAAGGAAGAAGTTGATCAAGTCTATTTGAATTTTTCGGATCCATGGCCAAAAAGTCGCCACGAAAAAAGAAGACTAACATCCTCTAGCTTTATTAAAAATTATGAAGAAGTTTTGATTCCAGAAGGAGAAGTTCATTTCAAAACAGATAATCAAGGTCTTTTTGAATACTCATTGAGTAGTTTTTCTACATACGGAATGCGTTTAGATAAAGTTTGGTTGAATTTACACGAAAGTGATTTCGAGGGCAATATTATGACTGAATACGAGGAAAAGTTTTCGAATCGCGGACAACGTATTTATCGAGTTATAGCTAGATTTCCTAAAAGAAAATAAAAAATAGTGAGGGATTCAATAATTGTTGAATCCCTCACTATTTTTATTTTCATACATTTTAAATTCGATAAATATCTAAGATTGTTCCAGAATATGCATCTGCAATAAACTCATATTGAACAAGTTCGTTTTCCTCTAATCTTGATATTCCGCCGTAATAAACATCTGTTTTTAAAGTAAATTTTCTTGAAGGTATTTTTTTTAATTCAATCCATGATCCTTCGATTGGACCTTCTGCTAGAAATTGTCTCTTAACAGATGTTAAGATGGTATCTCCATGTATAGCAACATTTTTTTGTAAATAACGACGTAAGAAATAACCACAAACTATACCTGATCCAAAGAGAAGACCGGCAATTAAATTGTTTTTTACTGCTTCGTTCTGTTTTTTTTGCATAACTATCCCAACCTTTCAGCAGTTCGTTCTACCACTAAGTATACTACTTATTGAAAAAAAAGTCTTCTAACTTAAATTTAATATGTAAATAGGGTATAATGTTAAAGGAAAGCTATAAAAAATAGAAAGGAGATCATAAAAGTAAATAAGACTTTTATGTATACATAAAATTATGGAAGACAAAACCTTTGATTTAATCAAGAAAATGACAGAGTTACAAGGGACTAGCGGATTTGAACATAGAGTAAGAGAAGAGATGAGAAAGCAACTAACTCCTTTAGTAGATGAAGTGCAGCAAGATGGTTTAGGAGGGATTTTTGGTATTCGTAAAAGTAAGATTGAAAATGCCCCTAAAATTATGGTTGCAGCTCACATGGATGAAGTCGGCTTTATGCTTGCTCGCATAACGAAACAAGGATTATTCCATGTCGTACCTTTAGGAGGATGGAACCCTTACGTTGTTTCAGCACAGCGATTTACTTTGCAGACAGCTAAAGGTGATTACCCTTGTATTTCATCCTCTGTACCGCCACATCTTCTAAGAGGTAAAGATGGCAGTCAAGCTAAACTAGAAATTAGTGATATTCTTTTTGATGCTGGTTTTGATTCTAAAGAAGAAGCAGAGTCTTACGGAGTACGTCCAGGAGATACAATAGTACCAGATGTTGAGACAATAAAAATGGCAAACGGTAAAAAAATAGTCAGCAAGGCTTGGGATAATCGCTATGGAACAACAGTAGTAATAGAAGCTTTGAAAGAATTAGCTAACGAAGATTTACCAAACACATTAATTGCAGGAGCAAATGTCCAAGAAGAAGTTGGATTAAGAGGAACAAAAGGGGCAGTTCACCAGTTTAAACCAGACTTGTTTTTTGCTGTAGATTGTTCTGCAGCTGACGATTTAACTGGAGATAAATCTAAATTTGGGCATCTAGGAGAAGGATTTTTACTTAGGCTTCAAGATCCAGGGATGATAACATTAAAAGGAATGCGTGAGTTTTTATTAGATACTGCTGAAACAAACCATATTCCTTATCAGTATTTTCTTTCTAAAGGCGGAACAGACGCGGGTGCAGCCCAAGTCATGAATAACGGTGTTCCTAGTGCTGTTATTGGCGTATGTGCACGATACATCCACACTCATCAGACTGTTTTCCATATTGATGACTACGCTGCAGCTAAAGAAATGGTTTTACAAATAGCTCGCACGTTAGATCGTAGTGCTCTTGAAACGATAATGAAAAGCAACTAATTAATAATAGAAAGGAATGATAGTATGCATAATCTAGCTTCAGTTGAAGAATTTCAATTAGTTAGTAAAAAAGAAAAAGTTATTTTCTTTTTTAATGCAGATTGGTGTGGAGATTGTGTTTTTATAAAGCCAGAAATACCAGGAATTGTTAAAGCTCATCCAGAAATAACATTTATTAAAGTAGATCGTGATGAGTTTATTGAATTATGCGAAGAGCTATCTATCGTTGGGATACCAAGTTTTCTTGCTTACGAAAACGGTGAAGAGATAGGAAGATTTGTTAGTAAAAATCGTAAAACTAAAGAAGAAATAGAAGCATTTATCCAAACCTTATAATAAAAAGTTAGGAGATGTAGATATGAAGCAAGATCAACAACAATATGCTCGTATTTTAATTGCTGTAGATGGAAGTGGCTCCGCTAAAAAAGCTTTCGAAAAAGCTATTCTAATTGCTAAACGAAATAATTCCGAATTGATTATTGTACATGTAATTGATTCTAGTTCTTATAATATGGGGATTGAAAGTGCGACTTTTAACGCAATCGAAGTTGATGCAACAGAAATGGAAGAGTTATTAAAGAAATACAGTAATAAAGCTAGAGAAGCTGGAGTAAAATCAGTTAAAACGGAATTGACCAAAGGCTCACCAAAACAGCTATTATCTGTAAATATACCAAGTGAGTTTCAGACAGATTTAATTGTTGTAGGGAGTACGGGATTAAATATGATTGAGCGCTGGATGATCGGAAGTGTGAGTGAATATATTATCAGAGAAGCTCATTGTGATGTTTTAGTTGTAAGAAATACAAAAAAGAGGATGAATTAAGACAATGATAATAAGTAGCTATAATAAAGATGGAATTGGAGATGTTCTCTTAGTTATGACTAAAAGTAGCGTCGCTAAAGATCAAAATTTTGAGACAAAAGGAAAAATCACACGTATTTTTAATGTATTAACAAAAAAAACAGTAGGATATAATTTTTTTGATAGTTCTGACTATTTTTCAATAAATGCAAACGGACCATTAACATTAAATACGGAACAAATCAGTATCTTAAATAATTTTCTTTTAAAGCAAGGGTTTACCGATCAATTAGAAGGAGACGAGGCGCCTAAATTTATTATTGGATACGTTAAAGAATGTATTTCACATCCAAATTCTGATCACTTATCTATTACTCAAGTTGAAGTAGATAATCAACAAGTTGTTCAGATTGTATGTGGAGCGGCTAATATTGCGGTTGGGCAAAAAGTAGTTGTCGCTAAAGTCGGGGCAATGATGCCTGATGGGACAGCTATTTGGGATGGAGAACTAAGAGGAGAAAAAAGTCGCGGGATGGTCTGTTCTGCTAAAGAATTAGGAATAAAAGAAGAACAAGTTAAAAAAGGTATTTTAGTCTTACCTGATTCTGCAGTAGTTGGAACAGAATTTCAAAAATAATATAAATAAATAATAAAAAAGAAGTAGAAATAGGCTATTGCTATTTTATACTTCTTTTTTATTTTGATAAACTCTTAATAAGTGTATCAGATTAATTCTACAACCTCTATGGGATTTGTGTTAAACTAATACACGAACATCGGAGAGGAAAGGAGCGTCATCATGTCGAAATATGATGGACCAAGTTATAAAAAAAACCAGAAACGGTTGAAGAAATCTGAGCTTCCTTTCTATCGTGACTCTGCTCATGTGACGGAGAGAGACGGTCTTTTTGATAAGACTAAGACATCAAAATATGAAAAACCTATAAAAATAACTAAAGAAAATAATACTAATAACTCAGAAAAATTATTTTCTGAACAAGTAAACAAAGCGAATGACGAGCGAAAAAGACAGTTGCCTACTAAACAAGCTAGCGACAATAAAAATAAGCAAGTGTTTTCTCATAAAAATAACAACTCAAATGGACTAAATGAAAGTAATAAGTCAAAAGAAACATTTAAAAGAGATGCGGCAGTCTATCATAAAAGACGAAGCTCAACACCGTTTAAAGTCCAAAAAATCCCTTCACCTTATTATGGATTAAACGAAAATTCAAAAAAAGAAACAACAATAAATTATAGAGAATTGGCAATAAGTTTAAAAAAAGAAGAAGACTTTATACTGTCTTATGATCATCTTTGTGAGCGTATCTCCAAGCTTTATACCAAAGAAACCGAATCTACTTATAAAAAACAAGTAGACACAAAGCATCCTGGCTCTTTAGAAAGCTCTAAAAAGAAACTCAATAGGTCGTTAGCAACAATGATAGAAGAAGAACAAGATAGTCAAGTGAATCAACAGAAAACAAGAACTAATTATTTTAATAATGAC
Source organism: Carnobacterium iners (assembly GCF_900177385.1). Lineage (NCBI taxonomy): Bacteria > Bacillati > Bacillota > Bacilli > Lactobacillales > Carnobacteriaceae > Carnobacterium > Carnobacterium iners. The sequence continues at coordinate 2,363,881 of NZ_FXBJ01000002.1, read as the reverse complement.
GTTATTTTTGAAGACCAGAAGATAATAAAGGCACCAAATATTGCGTTTATGGATAAGTCTATTAGCTTAAATTTAAATGAAAAGTTAGGTACCTCAAAAAAGATTAATAACCAGCCAATTAAAAAAAATACACAACCGGGACCAATTGCGACAAGAAAAATAAAGACGATAACAGATGAAGAAATTGAAATGTTGGAGCTTAAAGCTGCACTTAGCCGGTTCAATTACATTGAAAAAAATCTGAATAAAGGAAAACAACTGTTTAAAGCTAAAGATGACGTACTAAAAATCACCAGTAATACTCAACAAAAGGAAATGGACCAAAAGATAGAAACAAATAAATACAACGAGCAAGAAGAGTTGAGTAAAGAAAAAGAGCAACAAGAAAACGATAGCTCAATAAGCGATAGTATAGTTCCAGAATCGATTTCGGAACTAGAACCGATTCTAGAACCACCTATAGAAGAAAAAGTTGAAGTATTATTAGATACTAATTTAGCTAAGTTGATTGGTGATGAAAATAAACAGTTAAGCGAATATAAATTTCCATCCTTAGATTTATTGGATCCACCAGTTGATTTTCAAAGCAATGCTATTGATGATTGGGTTTTAGGACAAGCAGAATTATTGAATGAGACATTAGATGCTTTCAACGTTCTCGCCCAAGTAGTAGGCTGGACTGTTGGACCTGCAGTTACACAATTTGAATTACAATTAAGTCGTGGTGTTAAAGTGAATAAAATTACGAATCTTTCTGATGATTTAAAGTTAGCGTTAGCAGCCAAAGATATTAGAATTGAAGCACCCATTCCAGGTAAAAGCACGGTTGGAGTTGAAATACCAAATAGAATATCCAGACCTGTGATGCTTTCAGAAGTGATGGCTAGTGATAAATTTAGAAATAGCCATTCCCCATTAACCGTTGCACTCGGCGTTAATTTAGCTGGGGATGCGATCGTATCAACTCTTGATAAAATGCCTCATGGACTGATTGCTGGCGCAACAGGTTCGGGTAAAAGCGTGTTTATCAATTCTATTTTAGTTAGTTTACTGTATAAGGCTAACCCTAGTGAAGTGAAGCTAATCTTGATTGATCCTAAGGCTGTTGAACTGGCACCGTATAATGATATTCCACATCTGTTATCACCGGTTATTTCTGAACCCAAAGCAGCAAGTGAAGCCTTAAAATGGGCAGTTAATGAAATGGAAGAACGTTATCAAAAATTAGCTTTAGCAGGAGTAAGAAATATTCAACGATTTAACGAAAAAGTTCAAGAACATGGAGATCATGGGTTGAAACTGCCTTATATCGTAATTATTATTGACGAGTTAGCTGATTTGATGATGGTTGCCAGTAGCGATGTCCAAGATTCAATTGTGCGCATTACTCAAAAAGCGCGTGCTGCAGGAATACACTTACTAGTTGCAACCCAACGTCCAAGTGTAGATGTTATTACTGGGACAATAAAAAATAATATCCCAACGCGTATAGCCTTTATGGTATCTAGCCAAGTAGATTCACGGACAATTATGGATTCTGGTGGAGCTGAAAAATTACTTGGCAGGGGAGATATGTTGTTTTTAGAAAATGGTGCAAGCCAACCTATTCGTATCCAAGGAACTTATGTTGAAAAAGAAATAGATAGTATTGTTAAGCATGTAAAAGAACAACGTAAAACAAACTATTTATTTGAGCCTGAAAGCTTATTGGCGAGAGTAGAAAGTATTGAAGGTAAGGATGAATTATATGAAGAAATGCTGCTTTTTATCATTGAAGAAGGTCAAGTATCAGCATCTTCTCTACAACGTAAGTTTAAGATTGGGTTTAATAGAGCTTCGAATGTAGTTGATACATTAGAAAAAGAAGGATTAATTTCACCTAATAAAGGATCAAAACCACGTGACGTTTTTATAACTAAAACTGACTACGAGGAACGTTACGGCAATAAATAACTGTTTGATTATTTTTAAAAAAGAAGGCAGCTGATATTACTTCTCATAGGGAACTATTTCTAGAGGTAATAAATCACAGCCTTCTATTTTCACGTGATGATAAGATCATTTGGCTAGGTTATTCAGACAAAGATAAAACAAAAAAAGATAATTGGTAGTCGAAAAAAACAAACCATGGTATACTATATTCGTTCTATTTTATTTTTTTAAACTAACCGATTCTAAGAGTTAGACGAATGTTAAAAATGATGAAGATTATTATTAATTATCATAGTAAACAACAAATAAAACGCAAATAAAACGTAATAAAAAAATGGAGGATTTATAAAAATGAATAATGAAACAGTCTATCATTTTGTTGGAATTAAGGGTTCTGGTATGAGTGCACTGGCATTGATCCTTCATGATAAGGGTTTTAAAGTTCAAGGTTCTGATGTAGATAAATATTTTTTTACCCAAAAAAATATTGAAGACGCAGAAATTCCAATTTTAACATTTAGTGAGAAAAACATTCACGAAGGTTTAACAATTATTGCAGGAAATGCATTTTCGGATTCACATGAAGAAATTATAACTGCTAAAAAAATGAATTTGCCTGTCATTCGATACCATGACTTTCTTGGAGAATTATTAAAACAATATACAAGTATTACCGTTACAGGTTCACATGGAAAAACAAGTACAACAGGCTTATTAGCTCATGTTATGAGTACAATTGCAGATACAAGTTACTTAATTGGTGATGGTACAGGACACGGAGTTCCAAATGCAGAGTTTTTTGTACTTGAAGCATGTGAGTATAGACGACATTTTTTAGCGTATCATCCTGATTATGCGATTATTACAAATATTGACTACGATCATCCTGATTATTTTACGAGCCTAGAAGATGTTGTCAGCGCTTTTGAGGAAATGGCTAAATTAGTAAAAAAAGCTATTATTGCGTGTGGTGATGATGAGCAATTAGTGAAACTTCAAACTGAAGTACCTATTATTTATTATGGGTTTAATGATAATAATAACTTTCAAGCTAAAAATTTAAGCCGTTTAGTCACAGGATCTGCATTTGATGTATATATTGAAGATGAGTTTTATGGTCATTTTGTTATTCCTACTTATGGAAAACACAATATTCTAAATGCGTTGGCTGTTATTGCTATTACCTATCATGAAAATTTGGATAAAGAAAAAGTAATAAAGAATTTCACTACATTTGCAGGAGTTAAACGTCGTTTTACTGAAAAAGTAGTAGAAGATATGGTTATTATTGATGATTATGCCCATCACCCATCAGAAATTCGAGCTACAATTGATGCTGCCCGTCAAAAATATCCAACTAAAGAAATTATTGCGATATTCCAGCCACATACGTTTACACGCACAGTTGCTTTGTTAAGTGAGTTTGCTACAGCTTTAAACTTAGCGGATTCTGTTTACCTTTGTGATATTTTTGGTTCAGTTCGTGAACAACAAGGCAAAGTAACAATCGAAGATTTAGCTATAAAAATAGATAACAATGCTGTGATCTTAAGAGAAGAGAATATGTCACCTTTACTAGAGCACCATGATGGAGTAGCTATTTTTATGGGCGCAGGAGATGTTCAAAAATTTGAACTATCATATGAGATACTATTGAGCCATTCAGCGTTAAATAAATAAAAAAGAGAGGCTGGAGCAAGATGTTCCAGCCTCTCTTTCAAATATCTGACTAGTTAATTTTTACTTTCTCATTCTTAAGAGAATAAACTATTATTTGCAAGAAGGAATGGATTTTGGAAATTAGCTATCTCATATATTATTTGGTAAAATAATATAGAAAAAGAGGGTTATTTTAGCTAAAACTATTTAAAAAGATACAATACTAATCTTACAGGATAAATAAGAAGGAGCTTTTATATGACTAAAAAAAATAAGTTATTATTGATTGATGGAAGCAGTGTTGCTTTCCGTGCATTTTTTGCTTTGCATCAACAATTAGAACGATTTAAAAATAAAAGTGGACTTCATACAAACGCTTTGTATGGTTTTCATAATATGATTGAGAGTGTTTTAACAAAGGAAAAACCTTCTCATGTTTTAGTCGCTTTTGATGCTGGAAAAACAACATTTAGAAACGAGTTTTTTAACGAATACAAAAGTGGACGCTCTAAAACACCTAATGAATTTACAGAACAAATGCCTTATTTGAGAGAATTATTAGATGGCTTTGGAATTAAACATTATGAATTAAGCAACTATGAAGCAGATGATATTATTGGCACACTTTCTGATACCGTTGATCCTGCTATTTTTGACGTAGTCATTATCTCAGGAGATCGAGATTTAACGCAACTAGCTAAAGAAAATGTGAGAGTTGATATCACAGTAAAAGGAGTCAGTGAACTCAAAGAATATACCATTGAATCAATCGCTGATGAAATGGGGATTAAACCAAAACAAATTATTGATCTTAAAGGGCTCGCAGGAGACACTTCAGACAACATACCTGGTGTAACTAAAATCGGAGAAAAAACAGCTTTGAAGCTTTTAAAGGAGTACCACTCTGTAGAAGGTGTGTATGAACATATTGACGAGTTGAAAAAAAGTAAAATGAAAGAAAATTTAATCAATGAAAAAGAAGTAGCTTTTCTTAGCAAACGTTTAGCGACCATTATGTTAGATACTCCGATAACGATTGGTGTAAATGACTTAGCTTACAATGGACCAGATATAGAAAAACTTGTTCAATTTTATAAGGAAATGGACTTTAAAACACATTTAAGTAAATTAGATACAACAGAATATGATGCAGCTAACGAAGAAAAAAGAGAAGAAGTAGCGTATAAATTTGTGACGGAGATTATACCTGAGATGTTCACTGATAAAACGGGTCTTTATCTTGAAATGTTAACAGATAATTACCATACTTCAGAAATTATAAGTGTTGGTTGGGGTCATGAGAATCATATTTATGTCAGTGATCCAGAAATTGTTTTAAATTCACCTTATTTTAAAGAATGGGCCCAGGATGCTGCTCTATCGAAACAAGTTTTTGATGTAAAACGGACGTATGTTGCTTTGAATCGCTATGGAATTGAATTGAAAAATAGTCAATTTGATATTTTACTTGCCTCTTATATCTTAAATACTAAAGATAACAGCAAGGATTTATCAGAAGTTGCTATAGAACATGATTACTACAATGTTTCGCCGGATGAGTCTATTTATGGAAAAGGAGCAAAAATCCATATTCCAGAAGACGTATCTATCATGCATGAACACATTGCGCATAAAATAAAAGCAATTGTTTTATTGAGTGAGCAGCTTGAACGACATTTAGCACAAAATAATCAAACAGAGCTTTTTTACGATATGGAATTGCCTTTAGCAATGGTTTTAGCAAAAATGGAAATAAGTGGAATAAAAGTTGATGCACAACGTTTAAGAGAAATGAAAGTAGAATTTGCCGAAAGATTAATAGGAATTGAAAATCGCGTTTATGAATTAGCTGGGGAAACATTTAATTTAAATTCTCCTAAACAATTGGGTGTCATACTATTTGAAAAAATGGGCTATCCAGTAATCAAAAAAACAAAAACTGGATATTCGACTGCGGTAGACGTATTAGAACAATTAAGAGATCAAGCGCCTATTGTTGAAGATATTTTAGAATATAGGCAAATAGCGAAATTACAATCCACCTATATAGAAGGATTGCTAAAAGTTATCCACGGTAATAGTGGGAAAATTCATACTCGCTATATGCAAACTATTGCTCAAACAGGAAGACTGAGTTCGATAGATCCTAATTTACAAAATATCCCTATTAGACTAGAAGAAGGACGTAAGGTAAGACAAGCTTTTGTTCCGAGTCATGAAGGTTGGAAGATATTTGCTTCCGATTATTCACAAATAGAGCTGCGTGTATTAGCACATATTTCAGATGATGATCATTTAAAAGAAGCTTTTATTGAAGGGCAAGACATTCATGCCAGTACAGCAATGAGAGTATTTGGCATTGAAAAGCAAGAAGATGTAACACCGGCAATGCGTAGCCAAGCTAAAGCCGTTAACTTTGGGATAGTATATGGCATTAGTGATTATGGACTATCGAAAAACTTAGATATTAGTCGTAAAGAAGCTCAACTATTTATTGATACGTACTTCGATAAGTATCCGGGTGTAAAAATTTATATGGAAGATATCGTCCGCGAAGCGAAAGAAAAAGGATATGTTGAAACATTATTCCATCGAAGACGCTATTTGCCTGATATAAATTCACGTAATTTTAATTTGCGTTCGTTTGCAGAAAGAACGGCCATGAACACTCCGATTCAAGGAAGTGCGGCTGATATCATTAAAGTAGCGATGATTGAAATGGATAAACGTTTGGAAACAGAAGGATTAAAAGCTACTATGTTGTTACAGGTTCATGATGAACTAATTTTTGAAGCACCAGAATCTGAAATTCCTCTTCTTGAAAAATTAGTTGCTGAAGTAATGGAAAATGCCGTTGCTCTAAATGTCCCATTGAAAGTAGACAGTAGTAGCGGAGATAGTTGGTATGATTCAAAATAAGAAATAAATCATCAGAAAGAAGAGGTCGAAGACAGTGCCAGAGTTACCAGAGGTTGAAACAGTTAGGCAAGGCTTATTGAAACTTGTCAAAGGAAGCACCATCATTGGAGTAGATGTTTACTGGGATCGAATTATTTCAGGAGAAATTCATAGTGAAGATTTTGCTTCTCAGTTAATAGGCAATCGTATTATTGATATTAATAGAAGAGGAAAATATTTATTATTTAATTTTAGTCATTGGAGTATGATTAGCCATTTGAGAATGGAAGGCAAATATGAAGTTTCTGAAACAAACGAACCATTAAAAAAACATACACATATCGTGTTTCATTTATCAGATGGTCGAGATTTACGCTATTTAGATGTGCGAAAATTTGGAAGAATGACGTTAGTTCCAAAAGGAGAAGAATTCACAGTAGCTGGATTGAAGACGATTGGACCTGAGCCAATTTCAGAAACATTTGATTTGACTTTTTTCAAAAAGATATTGAAACAAAAAAGCAGAGCCATCAAACCTCTTTTATTAGAACAAAAAGTTGTCGCTGGATTAGGAAATATCTATGTAGATGAAGCTTTATTTGAAGCTGAAATTCATCCGCTTAGACCAGCTCATTCACTGAGACCTAAAGAAGTAGAGCAACTTCATCAGTCTATCATAGATGTTCTTAGAAAAGCAGTATTAGCTGGTGGGACAACAATTAGAAGCTATAAACATGCCTTGGGGAAAGTAGGCAACTTTCAAGTTGAATTGCACGTCTACGGAAAAACAAATGAGCCGTGCACCAATTGTGGTACTCCTATAAAAAAAATAAAAGTAGCACAAAGAGGTACTCATATATGTACAAATTGTCAAAAATTAACGACGAAAAATAGTTTGCCTCGATCTTAGAGAAAGGGTGTTTTTTATGGCAGTTATCCTAGGTTTAACAGGAGGAATAGCAACAGGTAAATCTACAGCAAGTAATTACTTTAAAAAATTAAAGATTCCAGTTGTTGATGCAGATATTGGTTCAAGAATTATTGTTGAGCCAGGTACAGATGGATTGAGAAAAATTGTAGCACATTTTGGTGAGAGCATTCTTAATTCAGACGGGACGCTTAATAGGAAAGCTTTAGGGATTATTGTGTTTTATGATGAAAAACAATTAGCCACCCTCAATGGTATTTTAGAAGAATATATACGCAAATGGATTTCAAACCAAATCATCGATTATCTTAAAATAAGTCCTCCACTAATTGTTCTAGATATCCCCTTGCTATATGAAAGGGATTACTTATCAGAAGTTGATAGTGTTATGGTAGTTGTAACGACAAAAGAGGTACAATTAGAGCGACTAATGAAGCGTGATAAAGTAACTAAAGAGGCAGCCGAGATAAGAATTAAAACACAGTTACCTCTTAAAAATAAAATAAAAAGAGCAGATAAAATTATTGATAATAATTATTCCGTTGAAAACACACAAAAACAAATAGAAGATTGGTTAAAAGAGAAAAACTTAATTGAATAAGAGTAATAAAAGAGAGAATGGACAAGTTAGACCTGTTCATTCTTTTTATTAAAGTGTTGTGAAAATAGGGATGGCTTCTTTTATTTAACCTCTTTACGAGCTGTGTTATAATAAAGCTATATTACAATCAAATAATAATCTTTCAAAGAAAATCATAAAAAAGGATGATGAATAGTGCAATGTCCACGCTGTCAAAATAATGGTTCTAGAGTTGTCGATAGTCGCCCTGCTGATGATGGGCGGGCTATTCGTAGGAGAAGAGAATGTGAAGCTTGTAGCTTTCGATTTACAACTTTTGAAAGAGTAGAACAAGCACCATTACTTGTCATCAAAAAGAATGGAACAAGAGAAGAATTTAACCGTGGGAAAATACTACGAGGTATTATTCGTTCGTGTGAAAAGCGACCAGTCGCAATAGAGCAAGTAGAAAAAATCGTGGATGAAGTAGAAAATAAAATTAGAAGTCTTGGAGAAAATGAAATTTCTTCAGCAATTATTGGTGAATATATCATGGAAAAATTAGTTGAAATTGATGAGGTAGCGTATATTCGCTTTGCAAGCGTTTATCGCCAATATAAAGACATGAGTGTCTTTTTAACTGAACTACATGAACTTGAAAAAAAGAAGTCTGAAAAAAAATCTAGCGAACATTGAAAGAACTCGAAAGGGGTGAAGGCATTTGAACTATCCGTGGAAAAATATGAGTCCTAAAGATGGATTTATGGTCCGACAAAATGCCCAACTTTCGGATGTAGACCAAAAAGTTCTTACATTTTTATATCAACCTTTAATTGGTTCTAATGCGTACAGTCTTTATATGACATTATGGACAGAAGTTGGTGAAGAAACGTATTGGAGTAATGGTATTCTACATTCGGAATTACTGACATTATTAAATATTGGTATTCCTGAATTATATCAAGCAAGAATTAAGTTAGAAGCAATTGGATTATTAAAAAGTTATCTTAAAGGCTCACAATCAGGAAAAGTATACATCTACGAGTTGCTCGCGCCTCAATCTAGCGCAACCTTTTTTAGAGACGACCTATTAAGTTTACTCCTTTTTGAAACCGTTGGAGAACGTAAATTTAAAGATTTAAGAAGTCGATTTGCAATTGCTTCATTTGATAAAGAGAAATACGAAGAAATTACAAAATCGTTTTTAGATGTCTATCATTTCGATGCGAATTTATTGAAACAAGAAAAAAAATTATTTGAAGAATCTATCGAATTAGTAGGAGAAACGCCGGCTAAAGGACCAGAAATCGGTACGCAAACATTTGATTTCAAGTTTTTTTATACTGGTCTCAACAAACATTATGTTAACCGTTCAGCCATTACTAAAGAATTAGAATCTACTATGCTTGTTTTGCATACAATGTATGGAATCAACGAATTAGATATGCAACAATATGTTTTAGAAGCTAGTAATATTGATACAGGAAATATTGATGAACGTAAATTAAAAAACATTGTGTATCGCCAATACCATAATGTGAAGAAAGAAAAAGTTAAGCTAGAAGATGTTGTTGAAAAAGATATTCAAGCCAACCAAAATGAACGTAAAAAACGTAAGAGTTATTTAAAACAGCAAGGCTTAACGGATGATGACATTTATTTGATAGAGGCTAGTGAAGGAATTAGTCCATATGAATTTATGACATCTATCAAAGAACAAAAAGGTGGTTATGTAACAAATAACGAAGAATGGACTTTACGAGAAATACTTAGTAAAGCTAACTTGCCAGCATCTGTTATTAATATCTTAATCCATTATGTATTAGTCATTAGAAATAATCCGATTTTTGAAAAAAGTTTAGCTTATAAAATTTCAAATGATTGGGCTCAAAATGATGTCGTTTCTCCTGAAATGGCGCTTGAAAAAGTAAAGATAATGTATCAAGAAAATGCAGAAAAACAACAACAAGCTCAAAGAAAACAGTATACAAATTTTCCTTCCTCTAATTATGGAAAGACTAATAAGATAAGAACAGAAACCCTTCCTGAATGGGCTAAAGAAGGTAATGTAGAAAAAGTTGAAAAACCAATGAGTGAAGAAAAAAAGCAGGCTTTTAGTGATAGATTGAAAAAAATTCAAAGCTTTGGAAAAGAAGGTGAAGAATAAATGGAAGATATGGGTAAAAATCTGACGAAAATGTTGAAGGATCGAAATCTTTCTGAACAATACGAAAAGCTCATTCAAGAAGTATTAAACGATAGAGATGTTCAAGACTTTATTAAAAAAAATGAAGAAATACTCACCCAAGAATCAATAATGAAGAGTTATGCAAACTTGTATGAATTTGTAAATGAGAAGAAAAAATACCGAGAAAAAGCCGGAATGATGGCTCCGGGCTATAAGCCCCAATTAATTATGAACTATCACTTTATAGCCGTTTCTTACGTGCCTACAGCTGAGCTGATTGCTAAACAAAAAGAACAAGCCATTAAAGCTCGTATTCACTCAATGGATATGCCTAAAGATGTTAGAACAGCAACATTTGATCAATTTCACAATACCGACATGCGTGAAGATGCGATTAATGCTGCTTTTGATTTTATTGGAGAATATTTAAAGAATCCTAAAGGCTTTCATCAGGGACTTTACCTTTATGGAGCATTTGGTGTTGGGAAATCTTTTTTATTAGGTGCAATTGCCCATGAATTAGCAGAAAAAGGGTACCCGACAACCTTGATGCATTTTCCTTCTTTTGCAGTCGAAATGAAGCAAGCTATTAGTCAGAATACAACAGGTGAGAAATTAGAAGCTGTAAAAAAATCTCCTATTCTGATGCTAGACGATATTGGTGCAGATTCAATGTCTAGCTGGATAAGAGATGATGTTTTAGGCGTTATTTTGCAATACCGGATGCAAGAACAATTGCCAACTTTCTTTTCTTCTAATCTTGATATGAAGCACTTAGGAGAAGAACACTTGAGAGTGACACAAAGAGGTGAAGACGAGCCACTAAAGGCACAACGCATTATGGAACGCATAAAGTATTTGTCTAAAGAATTAGAAATGACAGGTAGAAATCGTAGACTATCTTAAAAAAATTTTTTCTTTATTAGTTGGGAAAAACTTGTTATTAACTTGATTTAATTTGTAAAATCTGGTTTAATTATAAAAATAGATTAAATCTTTGAAAAAGATAAGAGAATAAGAAAACGTTCCATTAGAGAAGGAAAACATGGCTGGAATTTTCCTGAATAGTTCTTATTTTTACCCCTTTTGAGTGCCACTGTGAACTAGTTTTAATTAGCAGAGGTCATTTAGCTAATGTTATCAGCTAAGAGTGAATTCTAGAGTATGAACGATTGTTTATATTTCTATAGGATTCTGAACTTGGGTGGAACCACGACTTTATCGTCCCTTTTATGTTAAGCAATTAGCATAAAAGGGACTTTTTTTACTTTTTTTAATATAAATGAATTGGAGGAACAAGATTATGTCAGAAATTAAAATTAGTTTACCCGATGGTGCAGAAAAAAATATGCCAATCGGTGTTTCTACAAGAGATGTGGCTGAAAGCATCAGTGAAGGTTTAGCAAAGAAAGGTTTAGCAGGAAAATTTAATGGGGAACTTGTAGATTACAGTCAACCATTAGAAGAAAATGGAACATTAGAAATTATTACTCCTGATCATGAAGATGCACTACAAATTATCCGCCACTCAAGTGCTCATTTAATGGCAAACGCATTAAGAAGATTGTATCCGGATATTAAATTTGGTGTAGGCCCTGCAATTGACTCAGGATTTTATTATGACACAGATACAAAAACACCGATTACCGAAGAAGATTTACCCCGTATCGAAGCAGAGATGATGACAATTGTCAAAGAAAATAATCCAATCGTACGTAAAGAATTAACTCGTGCCGAAGCACTTAATCTGTTTAAAGACGATCCCTATAAAGTAGAGTTAATAACAGCTCTAGCCGAAGATGAAATCATTGCTGTTTACACTCAAGGGGACTTTGTTGATTTATGCCGAGGTGTTCATGTTCCGACGACCGGCAGAATACAAGTCTTTAAACTATTGTCCCTTGCTGGAGCTTATTGGAGAGGCAACTCAGATAATAAGATGATGCAACGTATTTATGGGACAGCTTTCTTTGATAAAAAAGCTTTAAAAGAGTTTTTACAAATGCGCGAAGAAGCTAAGTTACGTGACCACCGTAAATTAGGAAAAGAACTAGATTTATTTATGATCTCACCTGAAGTAGGTTCTGGATTACCCTTCTGGCTTCCAAAAGGCGCAACAATCCGGCGGATAGTCGAACGATACATCACAGATCGTGAAATTAGTCTAGGTTACCAACACGTTTATACGCCCGTTTTAGCTGATGTAAACTTATATAAAACTTCTGGCCATTGGGATCACTATCACGATGACATGTTTCCGCCAATGGATATGGGTGAGGGAGAAATGCTTGTATTGCGCCCAATGAACTGCCCACATCACATGATAGTATATAAGAATGATGTTCATAGTTACCGCGAGTTGCCAATTAGAATCGCTGAATTAGGGCAAATGCACCGTTATGAGAAAAGTGGTGCACTTTCTGGTTTGCAACGAGTACGTGAAATGACTTTAAACGACGGCCATACGTTTGTACGTCCTGACCAAATTCAAGAAGAATTCCTTCGTACAATTGAGTTAATGTTAGCAGTCTACGAAGATTTTAATATCACTGATTACCGTTTTCGTTTGAGTTATAGAGATCCAAATAATACAGATAAATATTTTGATGATGATGCAATGTGGGAAAAAGCCCAAAAAATGATTAAAGATGCAATGGACGAAAAAGGATTAGATTATTTTGAAGCCGAAGGAGAAGCAGCTTTTTATGGTCCAAAACTAGATGTGTTGGTAAAAACAGCTATAGGTCTTGAAGAAACACTTTCTACTATTCAATTAGATTTCTTATTGCCTGAAAGATTTAATTTAACTTATGTTGGAGAAGATGGAGAAAATAATCATCGTCCTGTTGTTATCCACCGTGGAATTGTTTCAACAATGGAAAGGTTTGTCGCTTATCTAATAGAAGAATACAAAGGAGCTTTCCCTACTTGGTTAGCACCTGTACAAGCAACGATTATTCCGGTTAACCTAGACCTTCATTCTAACTATGCATATGAAATCAAAGATAAAATGGCGTCACTTGGTATGCGTGTTGAAGTCGATGATCGAAATGAAAAAATGGGTTATAAAATTCGTGCTTCACAAACACAAAAAATTCCTTACCAATTAGTTGTAGGTGATGATGAATTAGCAAATAGATCAGTTGCTGTCCGTAAATACGGTGAAAAAACTACCCAAGTACTTGATTTAAAAGAGTACTTAGAGAAAGTGATGGTAGAAATTAATAATTTTAGTCGGTAGTAGTTTACAAATAAATTAAATCATGGTATGATTAAAAAGTTGAGAAAACAAAGCAGAAGCACTCGCTTCTCGCCTAAGTTGACTAAAAGTCTCTGGGCTAGATATAAACGATGATAACTTGCGCATGGCGTAAGTTGGAAATTATTTATAGGCGAGTTCATTGCGAATTCGTCTATTTTTCTGCTGTTCTTTCTCTCAAATCTAATGGAGGTGTATGACCATAGCAAAAGATATGATGGTAAATGACGGCATTCGTGCACGTGAATTGCGCGTTATAGGTAGTAATGGTGACCAACTTGGACTTAAAACCAAGAGTGAAGCCTTGGCAATTGCAGAAGCAGAAAACTTAGACTTAGTCTTAGTAGCTCCAACAGCAAAACCACCCGTAGCTCGTATTATGGATTATGGTAAGTTCCGTTTTGAACAACAGAAAAAAGAACGTGAAGCCCGTAAACATCAGAAAATCGTCGGTCTTAAAGAAGTTCGCTTAAGTCCAACAATTGATTTAAATGACTTCAATACAAAATTACGCAATGCCCGTAAATTCCTTGAAAAAGGAGACAAAGTTAAAGCATCTATTCGTTTTAAAGGACGTGCCATTACTCATAAAGAGATTGGTAAAAAAGTTTTAGATCGATTAGCGCTAGAAACAGCCGATATTGCTAGTATTGAATCAGCCGCTAAAATGGATGGACGTAGTATGTTCTTAATTTTAGCACCAAAAACTGAAAAGTAAGAGTATTTTAAGGAGGAAAATATAATGCCAAAACAAAAAACACACCGTGGATCAGCTAAACGATTCAAGAGAACAGGTAATGGCGGTTTGAAACGTCATCACGCAAAAACAAGCCATATGTTTGCAAATAAATCTCAAAAACAAAAACGTAAATTACGTAAGTCAGCAATGGTATCATCAGGCGATATGAAACGTATCCGTCAACAATTAGCTAACTGGTAATTTTGAAAAAGAGCTTTAATGATGATAATCAAGATAATTATGTATAAGAGTTTTCTAAAAAGAGAACATCTTCGAGGAGGAAATTAATATGGCACGTGTTAAAGGTGGGACGGTTACTCGTAAACGTCACAAAAGAATATTAAAATTAGCAAAAGGTTATTATGGTTCAAAACACACTTTATTCAAAGTATCTAAACAAGCAGTAATGAAATCTTATCAGTATGCGTACAGAGATCGTCGTCAAAAGAAACGTGATTTCCGTAAATTATGGATTGCACGTATTAACGCAGCAGCTCGTATTAACAATATGAGCTACAGCACATTCATGCATGGTCTTAAATTAGCTGAAATCGACATGAACCGTAAAATGTTAGCTGATATTGCTGTTACAGATGCAGCAGCTTTTACAGTATTAACTGAACAAGCTAAAATAGCTTTAGAAAATAAATAATTCAAAAGAAGTTGGGACAGTTAAAGTGTCTTAGCTTCTTTTTTTACGAAAAAATAATTTTAAAAAACAGTTACACCCCTTTCTATTTAGTAGATTAAAATGAGAAAGGTTTTATTTTAATCGGATAAGATTTGATTATTTACGTAAGATAAAGCAACATTTTTTTTAACGGATGTAACAAATATTAAGATTATTAAAAAATAATGGATAAACGTATTGCTTAAATGATAATAAGATGATAATATTATTTGAGTAAACTAATATTCATCCCATACAGAAATTTGTATAATAAAGAAAAACAGGGGGAAAACAATATGAAAAGAAATAAAATGTTGAGTTTGCTTGGTATAACAGCAACTTCTGCCTTGATGTTGGCAGCTTGTGGTGGAGGAGCAGATAGTGAAGATACTTCTTCTAAATCATCTGATGGTGAAATGGATAAAGAACAAGTACTTAATTTAATAGAAACTGGTGAAATTCCAACAATGGATTCTGTTTTAAATACAGATGTAGTTGGTGGGAACGTAATGAATAACGTTTTTGAAGGACTATATCGTCAAGGTTTAGAAGGTGAATTAGTTCTAGGCATGCTTGAAGCAGAACCAGAAGTCAGTGAAGATAGCTTAACATATACATTTAAAATTAGAGAAGACGCAAACTGGTCAAATGGAGATCCAGTTACTGCAGCTGACTTTGTCTACGCATGGCAAAAATTATCAGATCCTACTGTAGCAGCAGCTTATAACTATATGATTCAAGATGTCGTTGAAAATGCAACAGAAATTATTAATGGCGAGAAAGATCCAAGTGAACTTGGAGCTAAAGCTGTAGATGAAAAAACACTTGAAGTTAAATTAGTTCGTGCAGTTCCTTACTTTAAAGATTTATTAACATTACCTATGTATTATCCACAAAATCAAGCTTATGTTGAAGAATTAGGTGATAAATTTGCTTCAAATAGCGATAGCTTAATTTATAACGGACCATTTACTTTAACTGAATGGGATGGAACTGGCTTAAGCTGGGTTTACCAAAAGAACAAAGATTATTGGGATGCAGACAGTGTTAAACTAGATACAATTAATTTTGATGTAGTAAAAGAAACATCAACTGCCTTGAACTTATATGAAACTGGTGGAATTGACCGCATGAAATTATCTGGTGAGTACGTACAAACTCAAAAAGATAATCCAGATTTACAAGTTGTACCAACATCAGCTGTTTTCTATTTCAAGTTTAACCAAGAGAGAAATGGTGAAAAAACTGATTTAGCAAATGAAAATATCCGTAAAGGTATTGCAATGGCTTATGACAAAGAAGTATATGCTGAAACGGTTTTACAAAATGGTTCGTTACCAGCTAATGGTCTAGTCCCTCAAGGTTTAGCTGTTGATCCAGATACAGGTAAAGATTTCCGTGATCAAAATGGCGATTTATTAGAATTTAACATTGAAGAAGCACAAAAATACTTTGCAAAAGGTTTAGAAGAGATTGGCAAAGATAGTCTAACATTAGAAATTCTTGGCGATGATGGTGAAAATGCTAAAAAATCTTTAGAGTATATGCAAGGTCAATTAACTCAAAACTTACCAAACTTAACTATTACATTACGTAATGTACCTTTCAAAGTCCGTTTAGAAGCTGACTCAAAACAAGACTACGATTTACAAATGTCTGGATGGGGTGCCGACTATGCTGACCCAATTAATTTCTTAGAATTATTTGCTTCAGATAATGGAAATAATAAATCTGGTTATGCTAATGATGAATACGATACTTTAATTAAGAGTTCTCTGAGTGAAGTATCAGATTTAGAAAAACGTTGGACTGGCATGTTAGATGCTGAGAAAATTCTGATGGAAACAGCTGGAATTGCACCAATCTATCAACGTTACAACTCTGTACTAGAGAAACCATATGCAAAAGATATCGTTTCTCACTTAGTTGGAGCAGAAAACTCATTTAAATGGGCTTATGTTGACGGTAAATAAGTAACTATATATAAAAAAAGAAGCAGTTTTCTGCTTCTTTTTTTTACTTTATGTGAGAACGCTAATATATTCATTAGAAATGCATGATGCTGATTTGCGCCATTTTCCTCATGATGATAGAATCAAGTGTATTATTCTTATCTAGAAATTAAATAAGGAACAATTGGGAAATCAGGAGGAAATAAGTATGAAAAATATAAAATTACTAAGTTTACTAGGTATCACACTATTATCTACAGCTATTTTAGTTGCTTGTAGTTCAAATAATGGTGATTCAGAAAATAGCAAAACGACTGAAGAACTAAATTTAATTGAAACAGCTGAAATTCCAACGATGGATTCGGCTTTAAACACTGATACAGTAGGTTCTACAGTCATGAATAATGTAATGGAAGGTTTATATCGTTTAAATCTAGACAACAAACCTGAGCTTGCTATGGCTTCTGAGGAGCCATCTATTAGTGAAGATGGTTTAACATACACTTATAAAATAAGAGAAGATGCAAAGTGGTCTAACGGAGATCCTGTTACGGCTAATGATTTCGTATTTTCATGGCGTCGTTTAGTTAATCCAAGTACTGGTTCACAGTCTGCCTATATGATGGGTGGAATCATTAAAAATGCTTCTGAAGTCAATAAAGGAAATATAGCGCCAGAAGAATTAGGAGTAAAAGCGATTGATGAAACAACCTTAGAAGTACAATTAGAATCTAAAGTTCCGTACTTTGAAGATTTACTATCCTTAGCTATGTTCTTACCTCAAAATGAATCGTATGTAACAGAAAAAGGAAAAAAATATGCATCAGATAGCGATAATGCAATCTACAATGGGCCATTTGTCTTAACAGACTGGGACGGTACGGGTTTAAGTTGGTCATATGAAAAAAATAAAGATTATTGGGACGTAGATAAAGTAAAATTAGATAAAATCAATGTAGATGTAGTAAAAGAAACGTCTACTGCTATTAACTTATACGATGCAGGCGAAGTAGATACGATTAAATTATCTGGTGAATACGTACAAACAAAACAGGGAGATCCTGATTTGAAATCTGTTCCAACATCTTCTGTTTTCTTCTTTAAATATAACCAAGAACGCAATGGTGCACCAACTGCTTTAGCGAATGAAAACATTCGTAAAGCTATTTCAATGGGATTTGATAAAGAAGCCTATGCAAAAACAGTTTTACAAAATGGTTCTCTACCTGCTAACGGTTTAGTTCCAGAAGGTCTGTCTGTAAATCCTTCAACGGGTGAAGACTACCGAGAGGAAAACGGAAATTTATTAAACTATGACATTGATGCAGCACAAGATTATTTAAAAAAGGGATTAGCAGAACTAGGTTTAGACTCGATAACATTAGAGTTACTTTCAGATGATTCTGAGAATGCTAAAAAATCTTCAGAATACATGCAAGGTCAATTAATGCAAAACTTACCAGGTTTAGAAATAAGTATTCGTTCAGTACCATTCAATGTTCGACTTGATGTAAATAAACGTCAAGATTATGATATTCAAATGGCAGGATGGGGAGCAGATTATGCAGATCCAATTAACTTCCTTGAGTTATTTGAGACAGAAAATTCAAATAATAAAGCAAGTATTTCTATTCCAGAATATGACGTATTAATTGAAAAAATTGGAACGACTGATCTTGATGATCCAGATCAAAGATGGGCTAATATGCTTAGTGCTGAAAAATTATTACTAGAAGAAGCAGCTATTGGACCTATCTACCAACGTTATAATGCTATATTAGAAAAATCATACGTTGAAGACATTGGGACACATTTGGTAGGCCCAGAGTACTCATTTAAATGGGCTTCAGTCTCAGAATAACAGTATAAATAAGTCGAAATAGATGAATATAAAAGTAAGTGGGGTGGTAAAACATTCTTCTTGCTTTTTTTTAATAGTTTTAAGTAAGTTCTTTTTTATGTGTTAAAATGATACAATACACCTAATAATTATATAATGGAGGTCATTTTTTATGGAAGATAAAGAATTGAAAATGCTAAAAGAATTGACGGATGCTAAAGGTGTACCTGGAAATGAAAAAGAAGTACGTGAAGTATTTGTAAGATATGCTGAAAAATCAGCTTCCTCAATAATATATGATGGATTAGGGAGTGTGATTGCTAAGCATGTAGGGGATGAAACAGGCCCTAAAGTTCTATTTGCAAGTCACCTAGACGAGGTAGGTTTCATGGTGACAGCGATAACCAAAGAAGGATTTATAAAATTTCAAACACTTGGGGGATGGTGGTCTCAAGTTATGCTAGCTCAACAAGTTCAGGTAACGACCTCAAAAGGAAATGTATTGCATGGAGTTATTGGATGTAAACCACCTCATGTGCTAACAGCAGAAGTAAGAAATAAAGCCTACGATATTCAAGATATGTTCATTGATGTAGGGGCGACAACGAAGGAAGAAGTTTCATCTTGGGGTATTAAGCCGGGTGATATGGTAACCCCGTATATTGAATTTAAACGATTAAATCAATCGAAATTCTTATTGGCAAAAGCATGGGATAATCGTATCGGTACAGCAGTTACCCTAAGAGTACTAGAAAACATTGCACGTGAAGGTCATCCGAATAAAGCATTTGCTGTTGGAAATGTCCAAGAAGAAGTAGGGTTGCGTGGAGCAAAAACATCCACTTACTTGGTTAATCCCGACATTGCATTTGCATTCGACACCGGGACTGCAGGGGATACTCCAGGAATGACCGAAAAAGAAGCGGATTCTAAGTTAGGTAAAGGTCCTCAGATTATTATCTATGATGCTTCAATGGTCGCTCATAAAGGGTTACGTGATTTTGTAGTAGAGATAGCAGAAGAATTAAATATACCTTTCCAATATACTGTCATTGCAGGTGGTGGAACAGATGCAGGCAGTCAGCATGTGACTAGGAACGGAGTCCCTTCATTAGCTATTACAGTAGCTACAAGGTATCTCCATTCGCATACATCCGTTATACACGAAGATGATTATTTAAATACCGTTACTTTGATGACTGAAGTTATAAAAAGATTGGACAGTAAAACTATTGAAAAAATAACATATGGGTAACATAATTAAACAGTAATAGATTTTTATGTGTCTATGACTATCTAAAGAAAACATTCAATGAGTTAGTTCAACTATTTAAAGGGGAATAATAGAGATGAAAAGGGCAAAAAAAAGAATTGCTATTATTGGTGGTGGTATTACTGGTTTGACTACGGCATATCGGATCAAGCAAAAAATTGAAAAAGAGCATTTACCTTTTGAATTAATCTTGTTGGAAGAATCTTTAAAAGTAGGTGGAAAAATCTATACAATGAAAAATAAAACACGTTCTATCGATTTAGGTGCTGAATCAATAGACACACGCTATCCAGAAGCTTTAGAATTGATTAAAGAATTAGGACTTGAAGATCAGTTAATTTATAGTGAGGGAAATAAACCAGATGTCTTTTTTTATAATCGATTATACCAATTGAATTATCCAACATATAACGGTATTCCGATTAGAAGAAATGATATTTGGAAAGGGAATTTACTAACGATGTACGGTAAATTTGTCACATATACAAGTTATTTTAATACTTTTAAGAAGTTAGAAAAAGATGTAGAAATAAGCACCTATCTGAAAAGACTTCTAGGAGATGAAATGGTTGAACATATCGTTGAACCATTCTTTAATAAAATTTATGCCAGTGATCTAGATAAAATTGGAATAAAAGCATCAAGAGAATTAGTTTATGAAATTGAGATGAAGTACGGTAGTTTGCAAAAAGGATTAGCTGCTCACCCAGAGCTTTTAGATGGATCAGGTAATTATGTGACATTTAAAAATGGATTATCTGTTTTAACTGAAGCTCTCGAAGAAATATTGAAACCTCATATTCAGTATAGGAAAAAAGTTTTTGAAATTAAAAAAAGTGATGAGAATGTCTATGTTCTAGATATAAATCATACAGAACAGGTTAGAGTTGGGGCAATTTGCATGGCAACTCCTGTAACGGAGTATGCTAAATTGATTGAACATCCAGAGATATCCAGAGTTTTCGGTAATATTGAAACAGCCTCAGTTGGCTATATTGTCTTTGGGTTTTCAAAAAAAGATATTAAAAATTTACCAGACGGATTTGGAATTGTTACACCAAGAAGGAGTGATTCTTTTGTTACATCAGTGGTTTTTTTAGATAAAAAGTGGCCAGCCTTAAATAAAGAAGAGGATGTTTTAATCGGAGTTAACTTTGGTCGTAACGGAGAAGATGCATTGGTATCGTTAAGTAATAAAGAAATTGAGAAGTCTATTTTGAAAGACTTAAATACTATTTTGGGAATTACCAAAGAGCCTTTATTTAGGATTATCAAACGTTGGGAAGATGCTGTTCCACAATTTACAGTTACCCAAGAAGAAGATATTTTCCATGCTAAACAGATTTTACTTGATGAATATCCCGGAATTTATATTGCTGGTCAAGGTTTAGCTGGGTTTAGTATCAATCACTGTATCCAGCAAGCTAATGTTATTGGAAATAAAATTATAGAGTATGCAAAAAAACAAAATTGTTTATAGAGTAGTAGGTTTAATAGAAAGCTAGTCTAAAAAAACTAAGAATACTGCATGGTGATGAGATAAGTTTAAAAAGGAGAGTGTAAAAATGCAATTAACAGTACTAGGATATTGGGGTGGTTACCCTACAAAAAATGAAGGAACAAGTTCTTATTTATTAGAATCAGATAATTTTCATCTATTAATTGATGCCGGTAGTGCTTCTTTAATTGCGCTTGAGAAGCATCTTGATCCTTTAGAGCTAGATGCTTTATTTTTGACACATTACCATGCAGATCATATTGCAGATGTAGGCGTTTTACAATACACAAGACAATTAAAAAGGTTAAATAATAATGAAACAAGAGCACCCATTTTACCTATTTATGGTCATCGAGAAGATTTAGACAATTTTAAACGCCTAACATTGGAGCGGGTAGCAAGAGGGGTATCTTATTCGGAAGACGAAGTATTAACAATTGGACCATTCCAACTTACTTTTATGAAGACACTTCATCCAGTTCCTTGCTATGCTACGAGAATCGTAGAAGTAAATACAGGAAAAGTACTGGTTTTTACAGCTGATTCAGGGTATTTACCACAGTTTATTCCATTTAGCCAAGATGCTGATGTTTTGTTAGCGGATGCGAATTTATTTGAAGGAATGGACAATCATCGTGCTCACATGACTTCGGTTGAAGTTGCTAGGATTGCTAGAGAAGCGAAAGTGCCTAAATTGATTTTAACTCATTTACCTCAGCAAGGAGATTTAGACTTATTAAAAGCACAATCCATTAATGAATCTCCTGAGACTGAAGTGATTTTAGCGGAAAAAGATTTAGTTGTTTATATTTAAAAAAAGTCAAATAGTAAAGAAAAGAGGAGCAAACTATGTATTATGTTGCAAATGAGCGTAATGGAAAAGAAATTACGGACCCGAGGATTAATCTAGCAATAGAAACGTTCTTATTAAAAAATGTTTTATTAGATGAACCAGTGTTGCTTTTTTATATTAACGAACCTTCTATTATAATAGGCCGCAATCAAAATACTATTGAAGAGATAAATACCGAGTATGTTGAAAAAAATCATATCCATATTGTAAGACGTTTATCAGGTGGAGGAGCAGTTTATCATGATTTCGGAAATCTTTCATTTTGCTTTATTAAAAAAGATGATGGAAATTCCTTTAGAGATTTTGGTAAATTCACAGAACCGGTTATCCATTCTTTACACAAAATGGGTGTTGAGGGAGCGGCTTTAATTGGACGAAATGATTTAGTAATTGATGGACAAAAGTTTTCTGGAAATGCTATGTATTCGAAAAATGGGCGGATGACCGCTCACGGTACATTAATGTTCGACAGTGATATAGAAGCAGTTGTTGGAGCATTAAAAGTTAGAAAGGATAAAATCGAGTCAAAAGGAATCAAATCAATTAGAAGTCGTGTAACAAATATTCGTCCTTATCTTTCTGAAGAATATCAGTATATGACAACTAAAGAATTCCGAAACAAATTATTATTAACAATTTTTGATGTTGATTCAAAAGAAGCGATTAAAGAATACAAATTAACTGAGCAGGATTGGAATGAAATCGAGAAAATCAGTGAGGAATATTTTAAAAATTGGGATTGGAATTATGGTAAATCACCTAAATTTGAATTGATTCGTCGTCATCGTTTCTCTATTGGATCAGTTGAGTTTCAGTTAAATGTAGAAAATGGAAGAATACAAAATGTACGGATTTATGGAGATTTCTTTGGATTAGGTGAAATTTCAGATGTAGAAGAAAAATTAGTTGGTTTGAAGTATGAACACGAAGCTTTAGAAAAACTCTTTGATGAAATCGATATTCATAAATATTTTGGTAAGATAACAAAAGAAGAATTAGTAAATTTAATCTATTAAATAAAAAACAAATGGGATTAGCAAATGATTAGAGATTCTAATCCCATCTGCTTTAAAAATAAATAGCTTTAAGTAAAATAGTGAAAAATTAAAGATAGCATACTAATTAACATTAGTAATATTCCGACTTTTAAAGGAAGTTTGTATCCCTGTCCGACGGATTTAGATAGTGGGATAATGTCGGTTTGTTCTGATAAATCTTCTCGATGTATTTTCGTAGTCACTTTCTTCATACTGTAGTGAAAAAAGTCAAAAGCACCTGAATAGAATACAGACCATAGAAGACTAATGATTAGGAAAAGACTGGCAGCTGAAAAAGTAATATTTGTTGTCTGTAGAAAACTAATTTTTTGATAAATACTTAATTCTAAAATTAAACACAGAAATAAAATTATGCTCGTTATCTTCAAGGGCGTGAATTTTTTTTTCATTTTTAAACCTCCTAGTAGTGGATGATAGGTTTTAATTTACAGTATATTGAAATAAAATACAATAATAAAATTCAGATAAAAACTTGATGATAAAATGGCTAGAAAACCTGCAATTCCGCCATTGTTTTCTAATTTTAAATTTTTTGAAAATAAAATTTTAAAAAAACTTTTGCATTTATCCCTGTAACAAGCTATTCTATATAGTATATTCTCTTTTCGAATAAAATATAAAAAAATCACTGGAGGTGCTCAAATCGATGAAAAGTTATGCTAAATATCTCGGGAAACGTATCTTATATATGTTTTTGACATTATTCTTAATTGCATCGATCACGTTTTTCTTAATGAAGCTTTTACCTGGAACACCATATAGTAACCAGGACAAGCTTTCGGAAGAACAAATTTTTATTATGAATGAAAAATATGGATTAAATGAACCACTCCCGGTTCAATATGTTGTCTATATGTCACGTTTATTGAGAGGAGATTTAGGGACATCTTTCCAGTTTAATAATACTCCTGTAACTGAATTATTATCAACCAGAGTCGGACCCTCACTGCAGCTCGGAGTTCAAGCCGTTGTATTAGGAACAACCCTCGGGATTGTTCTAGGTGTCGTAGCAGCTATGAACCAGAATACATGGATAGACACGACAGCGACCTTTACAGCGATTCTTGGTCGATCTATACCTAACTTCGTTATAGCTGTATTATTACAATTAGTTTTTGGAGTTTACCTAAAGTGGTTCCCTATTGCTCTTTGGAACGATGGATTTAATTCGTCAGTTTTACCAACGCTTGCTTTAGCGATTGCGCCACTCGCAGATTCTGCACGTTTTATCCGTACTGAAATGGTAGAAGTACTTAGCAGTGATTATGTTGAATTAGCACGTGCTAAAGGACTAAGTCGCTTGACAGTAGCGTTTAAACACGGAGTACGTAATGCGTTAATTCCTTTAGTTACGATACTAGGACCGATAGCGGTTGCTTTAATGACGGGATCATTAGTAGTGGAAAACATTTTTGCAATACCAGGAATTGGCGAACAATTTGTTAAATCAATTTTGACTAATGATTACCCAACTATTATGGGTGTAACAATATTATACTCAGCAATGCTAGTAGGTATTATTTTAGTTGTTGATATCTTGTACGGGATTATCGATCCTCGTATTCGTGTTACAAATGAAGGAGGAGACGAATAAATGAACAACTCAAAACAAACGGTTGATGAAACAACAAAACTGTCTCCTGAAATGTTCAATCCTGCCGATAGCTCTGATAAAGTTGATAATGAGAGGATAACTGCTCCCTCACTTAGCTTTTTGGAAGATTCATGGAGAAGACTGAAAAAAAATAAAGCTGCTGTAATTAGCTTGTTTATTCTAATTATCTTTATTATGTTAAGTGTATTTGCGCCAATTGTTTCGCCACATGATCCTGATTTCCAAATCGTTTCGCATGCGAACTTGCCACCAAAAATACCAGGTCTTAATATCAATGGTCTAAATGGAACACAAGCCGTTGGAGATACACGTGTGGATAAGTATGAGCAACAAGGTGTGCCTAATGATGTAAATTATTACTTAGGAACTGACGGACTAGGACGAGATTTATTATCTCGTATTTTACACGGTACACGTGTTTCATTACTCATTGCATTTGTAGCAGCGTTTTTTGATTTAACGATTGGTGTTATCTACGGTTTAGTCTCTGGCTGGTCTGGTGGCAAGGTAGATAATGGTATGCAACGTGTTTTGGAAATTTTATCAGGAGTACCAAACTTAGTAGTTGTTATACTTATGTTACTAGTTTTAGATCCAGGTATTAAGTCAATTATCATTGCGCTAGCTATTACGGGCTGGATTTCTATGGCACGTGTCATTAGAGCTCAAACGTTAAAGTTAAAAAATCAAGAGTATATTTTAGCTGCAAAAACGTTGGGTGAATCACCAATAAAAATTGCATTTAAACATTTAATTCCAAATTTATCAGGTATCATCATCATTCAAACCATGTTCTCAATTCCAGCTGCAATTTTCTTTGAAGCTTTCTTAAGTTTCATTGGTATTGGAATTCCAGCTCCTACAGCATCACTTGGAACATTAATTAATGACGGATACAAAACTTTCCGCTTCTTACCTCACTTAATGTGGTATCCAGCAGCAGTTATTTGTATCTTAATGATTTCATTTAACCTATTAGCTGATGGTTTACGAGATGCATTTGATCCAAAAATGAAAGATTAGCGAGGTGAAACCGAATGAATAATGTATTAGAAGTTAAAAATTTAAATATCACATTCGACACCTACGCTGGTAAAGTAAAAGCTATTCGTGGTGTCAGTTTCAATCTGAAAAAAGGTGAAACTTTGGCAATCGTGGGAGAGTCGGGTTCTGGAAAATCAGTAACGACTCGCAGCATTATGCGTTTACTTTCTCAAAATGCAAATGTCGAAGAGGGTACAATCCTTTATAATGGTGATGATTTAGTTAAGAAGACTGAAAAAGAAATGCAAAAAATTCGCGGAAAAGATATTGCTATGATTTTCCAAGATCCAATGACGTCACTTAATCCGACAATGACAATTGGAAAACAAATATCTGAACCAATCCGTTTACACCAAAAATTAAATAAACAAGAGGCTACTAACAGAGCTCTTGAATTATTAAATTTAGTAGGATTACCACAGGCTGAAAAGCGTATGAAGCAATATCCGCATCAATTTTCAGGTGGACAACGCCAAAGAATCGTTATAGCAATAGCTTTAGCTTGTAACCCAGAAATATTAATTGCAGATGAGCCAACAACGGCATTAGATGTAACGATTCAAGCTCAAATTCTTGACTTGATGAAGGAATTACAAAAGAAAATATCGACTTCAATTATATTTATTACACATGATTTAGGAGTAGTGGCAAATGTAGCTGATCGTGTGGCTGTCATGTATGCAGGGAAAATTGTTGAAATAGGGACTGTAGACGAGATATTTTATAATCCTCAACACCCTTATACATGGGGACTAATTAGCTCTATGCCAACTCTTGAAATGGAGAAAACCCTATATGCTATTCCAGGAACACCACCAGATTTATTAGATCCGCCGGTGGGAGATGCGTTTGCACCTAGAAATGAATTTGCAATGAAAATTGATACGAAACTCGAACCTCCTTTTTTTGAAGTTTCTGATACACACTCTGCAGCTACGTGGTTATTGCACCCAAATGCTCCAGCAGTTAATCCACCTGCTGAAATTAGAGCAAGACAAGCCCTTTATAAAAAGAAGTTTGCTAACTATTATAGTAAAAATGAAACCTCCGTTTTTAGTTCTGAAAACGAAGTAAAAGGAGGCGTATAAAATGGAGCAAAGAGAAAAAATATTAGAAGTTAAGAATTTAAAGCAATACTTCAATGAAGGTACTAAAAATGAAGTACGTGCAGTAGATGATATTACATTCGATATTTTCAAAGGTGAGACGTTTGGTTTAGTTGGAGAGTCTGGTTCTGGTAAATCCACAACAGGACGTTCTATTATCAGACTTTATAATCCTACTGATGGAGAGATTGATTTTGAAGGTACGAAAGTTCATAGTATTAAGGGTAAAACCGATATGCTGAAATTTAGAAGAGATATGCAAATGATTTTTCAAGACCCATATGCATCTTTAAATCCTAAAATGAAGATTCGTGATATTATTGCTGAAGGTATAGATATTCATGGCCTAGCCTCATCAAAAGAAGACCGCAATCAACAAGTAGATGATTTGCTTAAAACGGTTGGATTAAACCCAGATCACGCATCACGCTATCCGCATGAATTTTCAGGGGGCCAACGTCAACGTATTGGTATCGCAAGAGCATTAGCCGTAAAACCTAAATTTATTATTGCAGATGAACCTATTTCTGCACTGGATGTTTCGATCCAAGCACAGGTAGTAAATTTATTGATGGAATTACAAAAAACAAAAGATTTAACATTCTTATTCATTGCGCATGATCTATCTATGGTTAAATACATTAGTGATCGTATAGGGGTAATGAATAATGGGAAATTACTTGAATTGGCAGCAGCTGATGATGTTTATAATAGACCGTTGCATCCTTATACTGAAAGTTTGCTATCTGCTGTTCCTTTACCGGATCCCGAATACGAGCGTAACCGTATTCGTACACCATATATTCGTAGAGAGGAAACAAATGAGCCAGAGACATTAAGAGAAATAACTCCTGGCCATTTTGTTTACTGTCGTGAATCAGATATTCCTGCCTTGAAAGAAAAGAAAGCAAATTATATAAAATAAAAAATATTACAAAAAGTACATGTTATTTGAGGGAAAAAATCTCATACTAGCATGTATTTTTTTAATAAGAATAAATAAAAAATATCAAGTTTAGGACTCTGTTTATTTTTCAAAAGTGACAAAATATTGACGAAAGTTATAGTATTTTCTTATGATTTGATATATAATAAGTTATGTAATAAGTTATGTAAGGAAGTAAAATAGAAATATTATCAATCTTTATAGACTTTGACTAAATTAATTCGGCTAAAAAAGGGGAGAATAACATATGGTTACAATTTATACATCACCTAGTTGTACTTCATGTCGTAAAGCACGAGCTTGGTTAGAAGAAAACAACATTACTTATAAAGAACGAAATATTTTTTCGGAACCACTAAATATTCCTGAAATTAAATCTATTTTAAGAATGACAGAAGATGGAACAGAAGAAATTATTTCTACAAGGTCTAAAGCTTTTCAAGAGTTAAATATCGATTTAGAAGAATTGCCACTTCAAGATTTATTCGTTCTTATCCAAAATAATCCTGGACTATTGCGTCGTCCGATTATGGTAGATGAAAAAAGATTACAAGTTGGGTATAACGAAGATGAAATTCGTCGTTTCTTACCCAGAGAAGTACGCGCAATTGAATTATTGAGAGCTCAGAGAATCGTCGGTTATTAAAACTTAAATTAAATAGAGTTTGTCACTTAAATTAATTTTTTGTGATGAACTCTTTTTTTGCAAATAAACTTTTAATGCTTTCAGCAGTGTACTTACTTAGTACATTTATCTTTACATTTTATATATTTGCTTTAAACTAATTAGTATGAATATTCTTTGCTATAGTTACTTTTAGTAAAGGATTAAGAAGTGAGGTGTAGAACTATGGAAATGGAGCATATTAATGAGAACACAATTCGTGTGCTTATTGAAAGTACAGATCTAGAAGAAAGAGGAATAACTTTTTTAGATCTTTTGGGAAATCATAAACAAATTGAAGATTTCTTTTATAGTATTTTAGAAGAAGTAGATGTAGACGAAAAATTCCATGAATCTGATGCTATCACATTTCAAGTTTTACCAAGTGGAAATGGACTAGAACTGTTTATCAGTAAGGGCGGTCCGTTAAGTGAAGATATTGATTTTTCTTCAACTTCTGGTAATTTTGAGGCAAATGAATTCTCTAAACTTATAAAAAAACAGTTGATGGACGATGATGAGGAAAAAGAAGAAGAGAATTTTCTGGATGATTCAAGCAAACCGACTCAAGAAGTTGTGTTGAGATTTAATGAATTTGAAGATATGATTTCTTTATCTAAACAACTGTATTTAGAAAGTGCTACGTCTAAACTATATTGGTATAAAAATAGTTATTTTCTTTATATGATCTTTTTTATAGAAGAAACAACAGAACGAAGTGTGGAAGATCAAATTACTGTAGCATTAGAATTTACTCAAAGAACTCCTATTACTCAGGGTATTTTAATGGAGCACGGTCGAGTAATAATGGAAAATAATGCGTTAGAACTGAGTCGTTTTTATTTTAAATAAATATTATAAAAAAACAGTTTTTAGAAGTTATTATTTTTCTAAAAATTGTTTTTTATTTTTTATTGAATAAAGAAACATTTTGCGGACATTAAATAAAACCGTATGAATGGAAGTGATTCTAATGTTGGTAGCTTTAGATGAAAAAAATGAACTGATTTATGCTAATTCATTAAAAGAAGTCGCACAAACAACTAATCATTATTACTGTCCTAATTGTAAGGATTATGTATTTTTAAAAAAAGGAAGTTTAAAAGTAGCCCACTTTTCACATTTTAGTCAAACGAATTGTTCTTCGTTTTCAGAAGGTGAAACAAGAGAACATCTCCAAGGGAAACAACTATTGTATGAATGGTTTACTAAACAAGGACTTATTTGCCAATTAGAAGCCTATCTACCTAATTTGAACCAACGTCCTGATATTCTTGTTTGGATAAGTCAAACTAAGGCAATAGCTATCGAATTTCAGTGTAGTTCATTACCTTTAAAAAGAATGATAGAAAGAACAGTTGGATATAAAAGTAAGGGGTATGATGTTCTTTGGATAGTTGGTTCTCAATTTAAACTTGACGATAAAATTACAGCGTTTCAGCGACTTTTTATCTATGGTAATGCTCAAATTAAATCAAGTCTTTTTTTCTTAGATGTTATAAAAAGGACTGTCTATTTTTATTCAAATATTCAACAGAAAAATACAACACAAAAAATAACCTATGACAAGTATCTAATAAAGTTAGATCAATTTACACTAGTTGATGTGCCTGTTTTAATGAAGAAAATCTCGAATAAAACAAAAAGCAAAAAGAGTGAAGAGCTACCTAAATCTAATGAATTAATGCAAAGCCACAATTTTCTTAATCAAGGAAGAATGTATCAAACACCAGAAGTAGTATTATTTCAAAAATATATCTACCATAGAGGAGACTCTTTAATTTCACTACCGAAAGAAATCTATTTAGTGGTAACGGATCAGATAATGATTAAAACACTTCCCCATTTTTGGAAATATATCTTACTTAAGTGGCTTTCACAAAATAATATTCATTCAGTGATTACTTTAAAACAACTGGACAAGCAAATAAATGAAATGATAAAAAATAAGGAAATCATTTTTTATAAAATGCCTTTACTTTCATTAGAAGAACAAAAAAAGCCACTTTATTGTTATATTCGCTTATTAATAAAAGTAGCTATTTTAGAGGAAAAAGATTCTAACCAATGGATTTTGAGAAGAAAACCTTATTATTATAAAAATGAACAAGAAAAAATGGCTAGTTTTTCGAAGGAATTCTCTTTAAGTAATTAAAGTATATGGTAAAATTAAAAGTGTTTAAAGTGTTTAAAGTGTTTAAAATGGAGGGGGATAATAAAATGAGCGAATTTGAAGGATTGCCGAAACGTGAAGAAGTGCCTGAAAAATTAACTTGGAATTTAGAAGTTATTTTTAAAACGGATAAAGATTTTTTTATTTCCTATCGAGATTTAGAAAGTAAAATAACTGGAATTTCTGCATTTAAAGGAAAGTTAAGCGAAAGTTCAGAGATTTTATTGAACGGTATTCAATATATTTTAGAAGTTTCTAATCAATTAGAAACTATTTATGTTTATGCTCATTTGAAGAATGACCAAGATACAATAAATACTGTTTATCAAGCAATGTTTGAACAAGCATCACTTTTAGTAACAAAAATAAGTGAGTCTATATCTTGGTTTGAACCAGAACTATTAGAAATACCAGAAGAAGTGTTATCCGAATTCCTGAAAGATAACAGTGAATTGGCTACGTATCAGCATTTTATTGATAGGCTAACAGCTTTAAGAAAACATGTTTTAACAGCTGAGTCAGAATCGTTGTTAGCTGGTGCAGGTGAACTGTTCGGGGCTTCGAGTCGAACATTTAATATTTTAAATAATGCTGATATCCAGTTCCCAACTATAGAAGATAAGGATGGAAATGCAATGCAATTATCTCATGGTGTCTATGGACAGGTGATGGAAAGTACAGATCGTTTACTCCGAGAGGCAGGCTTTAAAGCTCTATACAAAGTCTATAAAGGACTAAATAATACTTTTGCAAGTACACTATCTTCCCATATCAAATATCATAATTATAACGCTGCTGTTCATCACTATGGATCTGCACGTGAAGCAGCGTTATCAGCAGGCCATATACCTGAGGCAGTATACGACACATTGCTATCGGTAGTGGATGAGAATCTTCACTTACTTCATCGTTACGTAGCACTAAGAAAAAAACTTCTTTCGGTTAGCGAGCTACACATGTACGATATGTATACACCAATTATGGGAGAAGCTACTATTCAATTCACCTATAATGAAGCAAAAGAAACGGTTTTAAAAGCACTAGAACCCTTAGGTGAAGAGTATCAAGCAGTATTAAAACAAGCTTTTAAGGACCGCTGGATAGATGTTGTGGAGAATGAAGGGAAAAGAAGTGGGGCTTACTCCTCTGGAGCATATGAGACACAACCTTATATTTTATTAAATTGGCATGATTCATTAAATCATCTTTACACACTAGTACATGAGTTAGGACATAGTGTTCACAGTTATTTTACACGAAAAAATCAACCCTATGTTTATGGAGACTATTCCATATTTTTAGCAGAAATAGCTTCAACAACGAACGAAAATCTTTTAACAGAATACTTATTAAAAACTCAAACCAAACCAGAAATACGTTCGTATATTTTAAATCATTATTTAGATGGTTTTAAAGGAACAATATTTAGACAGACACAGTTTGCTGAATTTGAGCATTTTATACATCAAGAATCAGCAAAAGAAACTCCTTTAACTGCAGACTTTTTAAATCAAGCTTATAAGAAATTAAATAGCAAATATTATGGTCCTTCGGTTTCACAAGACCCTGGAATCATTTATGAGTGGTCTAGAATCCCACATTTTTATTATAACTATTATGTTTATCAATATTCTACAGGTTTTTCTGCTGCTACAGCACTTGCTGATAAAATTTTAAAAGATAAAACGGGCAAATCTTTAGAAAATTTTCTAGTTTATTTGAAATCGGGAAGTAGCGACTACCCAATTGATGTCATGAAAAAAGCTGGTGTAGATATGACTAAAAAAACTTATCTAGAAGAAGCAATGACCGTTTTTAAATTAAGACTAGATGAACTAGAAGAAAGTGCAAGAAGTAAAATAAATAAATAATACTTACTGATGTTGGTGAATAAAAACTACTATCATTTTTTTAGCGGGTTGTACAATAAATGACGTTGGTGAGTAAAAAACTCACTAACGTCATTTTTAATATTTATTTAAATATAAATAGAAAACAAGTGAGTTCTCCTGTAAAATGATAGTCGACGAAAACTTACCACTAGGAGGAACTCACTTGCCTACTTCAAATGATATGCTAAAAATACTAGATATTCAAGATGGAAATATCGAATTTAAGGATAATTGTGTTTATTACGACCAATATAAAGGAAAAAGAAGTAAATTTATTGAAGGAAAGCTAGCTTATATGCCGACGGCGTGTGCTAAATGCCAAGCCCGGAATAAAGGTTACTCCCTTTATCGAAATGGCACCCAATTATCTCGTATTACACTCCCAATGGCTGGAGTTCATCCGACTTATCTGTTATTAAAAAACAACGATTCATGTGTAAATTTCGTAAAGCAACCTTTACAGCTAAAACTCCCTTGGTAAAAGACCATTGTTTTATTGCCAATACTGTCAAAGGACTTATCTTATTCAAAACAACAGACGCTCAGTCTATTAAGAATATTGCTAGAAATAGCAGTGTTTCAGCACCAACGGTTCAACGATTAATCAACCAAGAAGCTAAAAAAATTCAATCGTATGATCGAACTCTTCCTGAGAATTTATCATTTGACAAATTCAAATATGCTAAGGGCCAATTAGCTTTTGAATACATTGATGCAAAAGCTGGAAATATTTTAGATGTTTTACCCTCTAGAGATGGAAGGACGGTAAAAAACCATTTTATCTCACACTATAGTCTCCGTGAGCGGGAAAAGTTTCAAACCATCACAGTAGATATGAATGCTAGTTACACAAGTTTTATACCCATTCTTTTTCCAAAAGCAAAAATCATTATCAATCGCTTTCATATTATTCAATTAATTAATCGCTCTATAAATAAAACAAGAGTTAATGTGAGGAATCGATTAAATACCTCAAACGGAGAAGATCAAAAGAAATACCGCCGCCTAAAACGTTACTGGAAGAAAATGTTGAAAAAAGAAAGTAATTTATCTTATACAACTTATTCTTACTATTCTATGTTTAGACAACGACTTGAAGCGGCCATTGTATCCGAAATGCTAAGCTATGAGGCTATTTTGAGCACTACTTACGCAATCTATCAATCCGTTATCCAAGCTGTTGAAGACAATGATTTTAAATAGAAAGATAGGTAAAGACAGTTCTTCTTACATGAAAAGTCAAAAAAATACCTGCTCCGCAGCCGCTTAATACCAGCTACAAAACAGGTTGAAAATAGGATAAGTTAAAGATTATTATTTTTCACCAACGTTAGTTGATGTAGAACCTTTTAGCGCCTAATAACGGAAAAAAACCCTCAAATAAAAATATTTTGAGGGTTGAGCATTTAACGATAGAACCCAAATTATTTAATGAATAGATGTATTTATTAAATAAATTAAAGAATTAATAGATGATTTTTTTTTTCGTTTTTACTAGAAAATGCTGAGTAGTTCTCATCTTTGTTTTCACTACATAATGCTTGTAGTGTCTCAAAATTAATATCTTCTTCTATTAAAAACCCATGATTAGAACTTTGATTGTTAAAAACAACGCACGATGGATTAGAGAGAACATGCATTTCTCGGGCTACTTTCTGATCTGCTTCAAAAGCGGTTTTAGCAAATTCTGATTGTTTATCTTCAGAAAACATTTCAATATCTAAATTAGATTTTATGGCTATTTCCAAAACTAATTTTTGTGAAAAAGGCTTTTCGTCGATAGTAATAGCTTGTTGTAAGCCCATTAAAAATAAGCGACCTTTCTTTTTACCCTGCATTGAAGCAGCGGCATAAGCTAGACAAGCTTCGTAGATTTGAAAGAAATGTTTATTTCTTAAATCTAAATCATTTTTAGGTATTTTTTTTGCTTTCATATAATCAGAAAATGTCTTGAAATTATGGACAGGAATAAAGTGGAAATGAATTTTATTTTCGCGTGACTCGATAAAGTCCAACAATCCATTTTCCGCTTGATAACATGCAGAACCAATGGGGTTGATGAATAAATAAATTTCAGTGATTTGTTTGTATTGATTCCCTTTACTGGAATGCGTACTTGTTATCATTTATAGTTCACCTTTACTTTTTATAATATTTTACAAATTTACCAATATTTTTGTAACATCTCCACTTTATCAAATAAACTTAGAAAATAGTACCAAAAAGACTTATGTTAAATTTAAAAAATAGGCTAATAGTCACAGTTTTGCCATAAGCTTAATGTTATGGGCCAATATGGACTAATTAGATTTTTGTGATTCTTTAATCATTCTGATGATCTTATTTTCTGAGGGAACTCTTTTTAAGTTGTGTTTTTTTAAAAACTTATTAAAATTAATTTTTCCGGCTTGATCTTCTTGAACTTCAAATTCTAATTCGAAGTCTATTTGTTCTCCATAAAAGCTTTGGTCTAACACAATTAGACCTGTTGGAATCTTTACTTCAAATCGTTTGGTTATAAGTGATCCAATTAAATGAACGGTCATTGGTTCAATAGCTAGTTCTCTTAGTTTTTTACCCACTTGACCAGTAGAGTCAATTTTATTTTCTAACAATAATTGTTTAGCTTCAGTCAACGATAAACAATCTGTTGTTTCTAATAGATAATGATTAAAAGGTGTTTTAAGTGTTAATTCGGCTGAATCTTTAAGCACTCTAATTCTTAAACCAGCCTGCATTTCTTTTAATTCCCATAAATTAGAATCAAAGTAGTGATTTTCTTGTGTAAAGAAGTCATTTTCCTGTACTTTAAAATACTCAAGGAGACGATGGTACTCTTTAGTAGATAATTTATTCTTAAACTCTATTTCTAGTTCTTCGCTCATGTTTATTAACTCCTCTAGTTAATTAGATTAGTATAAATTACTTTTAACTTTATGATTAAGTTATCATTAGAATAGCATATATTTGTTTTTTTCATGTAAACTTCGAATAGTTCTTATTTTAACCGGTATATGTTAAAATAAATGAATAGGCAATCTTTAAGCAAAAGATGTTAAAATGATTGATAAAGAAGGTTAAAATTATGGATGAAGAGATGAACTGGAAAGAATTTTTAATACCTTACGAACAAGCAGTGGAAGAATTAAAAGTTAAATTAAAAGGTATTCGAAAGCAATTTGGAAAAGAAAACTTGCATACTCCAATTGAATTTGTTACCGGACGAGTGAAGCCCGTAGAAAGTATCTTAGCTAAAGCAAAACTACGCAATGTGCCATTGAAACATTTAGAAACAGATATGCAAGATATAGCTGGCTTAAGAATTATGTGTCAGTTTGTGGATGATATCCATGAAGTTGTTCGTTTATTGAGAAATCGAAACGATATTAAAATTATAGAAGAACGAGATTATATTACAAATAAGAAAGAGAGTGGCTATCGTTCTTACCATGTAGTATTTGAGTACCCTGTTCAGGTTATTGAAGGCGAAAAAATAATTTTAGCTGAGGTTCAAATAAGGACTCTCTCTATGAATTTTTGGGCAACAATTGAGCACTCGTTAAATTATAAATATCAAGGAGAATTTCCGGAAGATATTAAAATCCGCTTAAAGAGAGCTGCAGAAGCTGTTTTTCAATTGGATGAAGAAATGTCTCAAATTAGAGAAGAAATCCAAGAAGCCCAACAGATGTTTTCTTATAATCAACGAGATAACCCTAAAAAAAATGAGTATAAAAATATAAAATAAGCATATTCTTGATTGTTTTAAGATAGGAGGAAAGAACTGTGAGAATAGCTATTGTCCATAATAATAACGAAAAGTCTCTAACATTAGTAGCAGAGTTGAAGGCGATGTTAGAAGAAAAGGCTATCCAGCTTGATAATAAAAATCCTAACCTAGTTATCACGATAGGTGGCGACGGAACCTTATTATCGGCTTTTCACCGTTATGCGCATCTTTTAAACAAAATACGTTTTGTCGGAGTACACACAGGGCACCTTGGTTTCTACACAGATTGGCGTGATTATGAACTTCCAGATTTAGTAGAAAGCTTGATGGAAGATAAAGGTGAAAGCATTAGTTATCCATTATTAGACATTAAAGTGACCTACCAAGGGAATAAAGAACCTTCTCATTTTCTAGCGTTAAATGAATCAACGATGAAACGTGTAGATGGAACAATGGTTTGTGATGTATTTGTTAAGGACGAATTATTTGAAAGGTTTAGAGGCGATGGACTTTGTGTATCAACTCCTACTGGATCAACAGGATACAATAAATCAGTCGGTGGAGCCATTATTCATCCCAGACTCGAAGCTATTCAGTTAGCGGAGATAGCATCTATCAATAATCGAGTTTTTAGAACATTAAGTTCGCCAATGATTGTAGCACCGGATGAATGTATTAAGATAAGACCAAATGCAACAGATAGTTTTATATTGACCATCGATCAGTTATCATCATCTGAAAAAAATATTGTAGAATTACAATATCTTATAGCAAAAGAGCGAATTCATTTTGCTAGATATAGGCATACTCATTTTTGGAGTAGAGTAGAAGACGCGTTTATTGGAGCGAAAAATAAATATGAAATTTAATTGGATATATGAATCATCAGAAAAACAACAAGTAAAAACTTTTCTGAGAACTAAAGGGATTTCAAGGGGACTATTGGCAAAGATAAAGTTTCAAGGCGGAAAAATAGAAGTGAATCAGTGTGAAGAAAATGCTGTCCATTATCTTGAAGATATGGATAAAGTAGAGATAACTATACCAGATGAAAAAGGCTACGATACAACAGTTCCAATAGATATTCCAATCGAAATCATTTATGAAGATGCTCATTATCTAGTTGTCAATAAGCCTTATGGGGTAGCTTCAATTCCTTCAAAGATTCATCCTAAAAATACAATGGCTAATCGTGTAAAAGGTTATTATGTACGTGAAAATTATATTGATCAAGTCATTCATATTGTGACACGACTGGATCGTGATACAACAGGTTTAATGTTATTCGCAAAACATGGTTATGCTCATGCCATGTTAGATAAAGAACTAAAATTAAAACAGTTACACAAAAAGTATGTCGCCTTAGTAACAGGAGATTTAAACGATAGCTTACACGGGATGATAGACGCACCAATCGGGATGCCGGAAGATTCTATTGTTAGACGGATTGTCAATCCAAAAGGTAAAGCAGCTTTAACAGAGTATTGGGTAAAAGAAAGATTTGATAACACAACGCTAGTATCTATTCAGTTACACACCGGTAGAACGCATCAAATACGCGTACATTTCTCTCATATTGGATACCCACTAATAGGAGATGATCTTTATGGTGGAGAAAAAAATGAATGGATTCAAAGACAAGCGTTACATTGTTGCGAATTAGATTTTATTCATCCTTTTACACAGGAAAAAATTGTATTAAAAGCAAACTATCCTGAGGATATTTCCGAATGGCTTAAGTATAATAATAATATACTCTTTTAGAAAGGAGGGCTATTCTTGAATGAAGCACAATTAGAAATGGAAGAAAAATTAGCTTTATTGAAGCTCTATTTAGAAGGGGAAAAAATAGAAGATTTTCGTTCAGAATTTTTGTCTTTACACGTTTATGAACAAAGTCAATATTACTTATCGTTAACGCAAGAGGAAAGACAGCAAATATATTTTTATCTTTCGCCAAAAGAAATGGCTGATATGTTTGAAATTCTCGAAGAAGACGAAGAGTCTGTTGAAATTTACTTAAAAGAAATGGATCCTCAATATGCTGCTGACATGTTAAGCGAAATGTATACCGATAATGCGGTAGATATTTTGAATCAATTAGATAAAATAGATTTACGTAAATATCTGAACATGATGACTATTGATAATGCAGACGAAATAAAAGAATTACTTCATTACGAAGATGAGACGGCCGGTTCAATTATGACGACCGAATATGTTTCAGTAGCAGCGACACAAACTATTTCAGAGGCTATGC
This sequence comes from Carnobacterium iners, assembly GCF_900177385.1. Lineage (NCBI taxonomy): Bacteria > Bacillati > Bacillota > Bacilli > Lactobacillales > Carnobacteriaceae > Carnobacterium > Carnobacterium iners. The sequence goes on along the minus strand of NZ_FXBJ01000002.1, from coordinate 2,325,145 downwards.
ATATTTTAAAAATTAAGGCGCTAGATGCAGAAACTATTTATTATGTTTATGTAATTGATACAGCTGAAAAACTTGTAGGTGTCATTTCTTTAAGAGATTTGATTACCCGTGGAGATGATGAATTAGTTTCCGACGTGATGGGCGATCGCCCAATCTCAGTAAATGTAGCAGATGATCAAAATGATGTTGCTAAAACGATTCGAGATTATAACTTTCTAGCTGTTCCCGTGATAGATAAAGAAGAGCACCTTTTAGGAATTATCACAGTTGATGATATTATTGACGTCATCGATGAAGAAGCGGCTAGTGATTACTCTGGTTTGGCCGGGGTCGATGTTGGCGAGCAATCTGAAAATCCTTTTGTAGCAGCTTCTAAAAGATTACCTTGGTTAATCACATTGTTATTCCTAGGAATGGGAACAGCTACATTAATCAGTCGATATGAAGTACTAGTCAGTGAGGCGAGTATCCTAGCTGTTTTCATATCTTTAATTACTGGTACTGCTGGTAATGCAGGAACCCAATCATTAGCGGTAGCCGTTAGGAAACTAGCAGATAACGATGATAAGAATAGAAATTTTACTCGTCTAGTTATTAGCGAAGTCTTAACAGGTGTGATTACAGGATTAATAACAGGGATTACTATTTTCTTAGTGATTGGTATATGGAAACATAATTTCATTCTAGGTTTTGTTATTGGAACAGCTATGCTCTTTGCAATTATTGTGGCAAACTTAGCAGGAAGTTTGATTCCGATTCTAATGGATCGTATAGGCTTTGATCCTGCTGTCGCAAGTGGTCCATTTATATCGACACTAAGTGATTTAACAAGTGTTTTAATTTATTTTAATATTGCAGCTTATTTTATGAATTTTTTTATTTGAATCATTCATTATAAAATAGAGAAGTTGAAATAAATCAATAAAGACAACTTTCTTTTCTATGAAAGTTGTCTTTTACCAGTAAAGGACTGAAACAGAGTGGCCTATCGAAAAAAAAAGAAGAAACTGACAAGAAAACAAAAAAAACAACAAAAAAAATTAGCCTTATTGGTTGCAATTATTCTTTTTTCTTTCTTAACGGGCTTATTTTTAGGGAAAGACGATCAGTCGAGAATTAATTTCAATGATAAAATAAATCAATTTAAAGAAGAGTGGACATTATTGTTTAAAGAATTTTCATCGAAAAAAAATGATGAAAATCTAGAAAGTTCACAAAGTGCATACTTTCGCATTTTAGACGTGGGACAGGGTTCTTCAACTTTGCTTCAGTCAGAAGATGGAACAACTATTTTAATTGATTCGGGTAGATATGAAGATAAAGAAAAAAAAATATTAACTTATCTAGATCATTATATTGGAACAGGAGGGAAAATTGATTTATTAATTTTTACTCATAATGATTCTGATCATATCGGGTACGGTGATTTGATTCTACAGTACTATGACGTTCAAGAAATTTGGATGAATGGTTACGATTCGACTAGTAAAATTTATGAACGTGTTTTGGATGCTATTGAAAATAGTCAAGCACGTTATATTGAACCAAAAAGTGGAGAAAATCATCAAGTTGGACCTTTTGACTTGGAAGTTTTAAATCCTACAGTAGAATTAAGAAACAACCCAAATGATGATTCTATTGTAACGAAGATTTCTTTTGCTGATTTTAGTGGATTATTTAGTGGAGATGCTTCTATACGCGTTGAAAAAGATATCGTAGAAGAAAAGAGTATCGATTTAGATGCTGATTTACTCTTAATGGGACACCATGGTTCAAAAACAAGTACGAGTGAGGAATGGATAAAAGCAGTACAGCCAAAAATTAGTGTTTATTCAGCAGGAGGAAACAATGGGTACGATCATCCTGGAAAAGAAACCATTAATCGATTGGAAAAGATGGCTATTCCTTTTTATGGAACAAGTAAAAATGGTACAGTTAATGTTAGAGCCAATAACGATGGAACCTTCACTGTTGAAACTGAAAAGGAGGAATAGGGTATGCGAGCAATTTTTGAAGAATTAGAAAATAACATTGCTCGATTGATTCCTGATAATGGTAGCAATCCGATTGAAGTTAAAAAGTGGGAATTACCTGATGAAGCAAGAATAGGTGATGTTTTTGAAATTCATTATAAATGTGATCAACAAATTATTGAAAAAATTTATCTGATTCCAAACGAAAGAATAAGACGCTTAGAAAAAATGAAATTAAAACGGGAAGCTCTACTTAAAAGAACAAAAGATAATGAGCAGACTTAAAAATTAATTATTTGTTTTAGGATCTATATTAATAAGTAGTTTATTAGATAGAATAAAATAAAAAGGAGAGAAATAAAAATGAGAATCGCAATAATAGCTGCAATGGCTGAAGAAGTTAGGCCTCTAAAGGAAAAGTTAAAAAATAAAAAAACGATAATAGTTGCTAATGCCGTATTTGAACAAGGTCTATTAAATGGTCATGATGTTGTTTTAGTCCAATCCAGAATCGGTAAGGCTAATGCTGCAATGTCTACCGCTATTTTAGTCGAACGTTTTGCACCTGATTTTATTTTGAATACGGGTTCAGCAGGAGCGATGGATCATTCTTTATCGATCGGGGATATTGTTATCTCAACGGAATCTATTTTTAGCGATGTTGATGCAACGGTATTTAATTATGCCTTAGGGCAAGTTCCAGAAATGCCAGCTAGCTATCATGTAGAAGAGAAGTATAGCAAACTTGCGCTCACTGTTTTCGCTGATTTAGATACGAATCAAAATATAATAGAAGGTTTAATTCTTACAGCAGATTCTTTTATGAGCGATAAAGAAAGAGTAAGAAAAATAAGAAAACAATTCCCTACAGCTAAAGCTGCTGAAATGGAAGGAGCTGCTATCCATCAAACAGCCCACCATTATGGTATTCCATTTATTAATATCAGGATTTTATCTGATATAGCAGGTGAAAATGCAGGTGAGAACTTTGAAGAAAATTTAGACTCTGTAGCAGAAACAGTGATGCTATTTGTTGAAAAATTTACTGATCAATTAGTTGAACTAAATAAATAAAAAAACTAACGAGAGCATTCTCATTTAACATAAAAGAGGCTCTCGTTAGTTTTTATCAGTAGCAGTTACAAATTCAAATATGATATGATTAAACTAAGGCTTTAATCATATCATGGTGAGGCATACCAGCATCAAGATAGCCATCACTATTAATCAAATAGCCTAAAGAAAAATAAAATCCGATAGCCTGGTCTTGAGCGCCTAAAATCAACGAAGTTCGATTATGTTCAATCGCAAATCGTTCTATTTCAAGCATGATTTTCTTTCCTATTTGTCTATCACGATAATCTTTTAAAACAGCAACACGCTGTACTTTATAGGTACGTTGATTCGTTGGTAAAAGTCTGGCTGTGACAACAGGAATAGCGTCTAAATATCCAACTACGTAAGTGGTTAAATCTTCAAATTCGTCTACTTCCATTTCCTGAGGTACTTGTTGCTCCTCTACAAAAACTTTATTTCGAATGGATAATGAGTCTTTATAGATAGAAGAATCTAAATTAGTTGACCAAGAATAATTCATAAACGCACCTTCTTTCTCTGGTATTGTGGCTCTAAGAATAACATATAAGGTAAGATGTTTCTAGAAGAATAATTTTAGAACTTATTTTATCATTTTTCTACTGTTAATAAAATTTGTAAATTTAATAAAAGGTAATCATATGGAGGTAAAAAATGACTAACCAGACGATAGAGTGGGTAAAATATTTAACGAATATCCCTTCACCAACTGGAAATACAAGTAAAATCATAAAAGAAATAAAGAAAATTATTTCAACGTTAGGGTATGAAATTCATGAGAACAACAAAGGTAGCTTAATCGTAACAGTTGATGGAGCAGATAGCAGAAAACAACGGTTTGTTACTGCCCATGTAGACACACTTGGAGCGATGGTACGTGCTATAAAGCTAGATGGTCGATTGAAAATGGACCTGATTGGAGGATTTAGATACAATGCGATAGAGGGTGAATACTGTACTATCCACACATCAAAAGGAAAAACATATACAGGAACCATCCTTTTGCACCAAACAAGTGTGCACGTCTATGAAGAGGCTGGAACAGCTGAAAGAAATCAAGTGAATATGGAAATACGTGTTGATGAAAAAACTCGAAATAAAGAAGAAACAGCACAATTAGGAATAGGAGTAGGAGACTTTGTTAGTTTTGACCCTCGAACAGAAGTAACAGAAAGTGGATTTATAAAATCTCGTCATCTTGACGATAAAGTAAGTGTTGCTATATTGATAACTTTTTTAGAAAAAATAAAAAGAGAAAATATTAAATTACCTTATACTACTCAGCTTTTTATTTCTAATAATGAAGAAATTGGTTATGGTGGAAACTCAAATATATCTGAAAAAGTAGTAGAATATTTAGCAGTAGATATGGGAGCAATAGGCGATGATCAACAAACAGATGAGTACTCTGTTTCTATTTGTGTAAAAGATAGCAGTGGGCCCTATCATTATCTACTGAGAAAACAATTAACAAATCTTTGTATTGAAGGTTCCATTCCATATCGTTTAGATATTTATCCTTTTTATGGAAGCGATGCTTCAGCAGCAATGAAAGCAGGAGCAGACGTTCGTCACGCGTTGATTGGCGCAGGAATTGATGCTAGCCATGCTTACGAAAGAACTCATTTAGCATCAATAACAGCAACGGAAAAGCTACTAGAGAGCTATCTACTAAGCTCTATGATTGATTCATTATAAATAAGGAGATGAAAAAATGGAACTTTTCAAAAAATCAAAATTAATGTTTTGGTCTATCTGGTTATTAGTTGTAGCTACTTTGATTTTTATGTCTACAAAAATTGACTTTATATTTCAACCTGTTACGACATTTGTATCAACTCTTTTTACACCGATTTTAGTAGCTGGATTTTTATACTATCTCTTGAATCCAATCATTAATCTAATGGGAAAAACTAAAATTAAACGTAAGTATGGTATTCTAATTATTTTACTTTTATTCATAGGAATTCTAACTGTTTTAATTTTTTCAGTTTTACCTGTATTAGTTAGACAAGTAGGAGAATTCATCGCAAATATTCCTGATTTAATAAAAGCGCTCGAAGCCTATTCTAGAGAAATTATTAGACAACCTTGGTTAAAAGATTTTAATATAGAAAAATCTATGAATGAATTAGATTTTTCTATCGGCAATGTTGCAAATACTGTTTTTTTAGGAATCACAAATAGTGTAGGATCAATATTTGGGGCAGTTACAAATACTACAATCGTTATTTTTACAGCTCCTATTATTCTATTTTATATGTTCAAAGATGGCCAGCAATTTAGGCCAGCAGTAGCAAAGTTTTTTCCAAAAGAATTTAGAGGACAGTTGATTGAGCTACTTGGACAAATGAATAAAACGATTGCTTCTTATATCAGTGGACAATCATTAGTATGTTTGATGGTTGGAATCCTTACGTTCATTGGCTATTTGATTACGGGGATGCCTTATGCGTTATTGTTAGGAATCATAGCAGGCGTTACAAATATTATTCCTTACGTTGGACCTTATATAGGAGCAGCACCCGCTGTTATTATCGGTCTTACTATCTCTCCAACAAAAGCGATTTTAGTAGCATTAGTAGTCTTAGTTGTTCAACAAATAGATGGAAACTTTATTTCTCCAAATGTTATTGGAAAAACGCTAGACATCCATCCTTTAACGATTATTGTGATTTTACTTGTTGCTGGTAATTTAGCGGGATTACTGGGTATGATTTTAGGTGTTCCGTTCTACGCAGTAGTAAAGACGATTGTTATTTATTTACACGATATGATAAATATAAAGAAACGACATCAGAGTTTATAGTTTGAAGAGACTGAAAAGTAATACAGTTCACACAGAAAAATAAATAACATATTCATTGACTTAAAATAAGCATTTAAAGGTAGTTTTATCTACTTTTTAAAGGCTTATTTTTTAAAAAAAGAAGATATTTTTCACTATGTAAAAAGCTTGATTTCAAGCGAAATGAATCTTTATGTTTTCTTTTCTTTTGTTATTGTGATATAGTAAACGAGTGTTTAGTGAATAACAATACCAACTAAATGGTGCCAATTTTATTAAACGAATCTAATAAAAACTTAATAATAGGAGGAATTACAATATGAAAGTGATCGTAATTGGCTGTACTCATGCAGGAACATCTGCGGTAAAAACAATTTTAAATGATAACCCTTCAATAGAGGTAGCAGTTTTTGAACGTAATGACAATATTTCTTTTTTATCTTGTGGAATAGCTTTGTACGTAGGTGGTGTAGTAAAAGATCCTACGGGGCTGTTTTATTCAAATCCTGAAGAATTAGCATCTATGGGTGCAACGGTTAAAATGGAACACAATGTTAAAGAGATTGATACAGTTGCTAAAAAAGTAGTTGTTGAAAACATTTTAACGGGTGAAGTATTTGAAGAGTCATATGACAAATTAGTCAATACAACAGGTTCTTGGCCAATCATCCCACCAATTCCAGGTATTGATCACAAAAATATCCTATTGTGCAAAAATTATAACCAAGCAAATGACTTAATTGCTAAATCAAAAGATGCTAAAAAAATCACAATCGTTGGTGGTGGTTATATTGGTATTGAATTAGTTGAAGCTTTTGCTGAGTCTGGTAAAGAAGTGACACTAATTGATGGTTTAGATCGTATTTTAAATAAATATCTTGATAAAGAATTTACGGATGTGCTAGAAGCAGACTTACGAGAACGCGGAATTAAATTAGCATTAAATCAATCTGTTAATGGATTTAACGCCAATGAAGCTGGAGAAGTTGTATCTGTTTCAACTGCACAAGGTGAGTATGAAACAGATTTAGTCGTTATGTGTGTAGGATTCCGTCCTAACAACGATTTACTAAAAGGTCGAGTCGATATGTTACCAAATGGAGCTATCATTGTAGATGATTACATGAGAACGAGCAATCCTGATATTTATGCTGCAGGAGATAGCTGTGCAGTAAACTACAATCCTAATGGCGGACATGCTTATATTCCTTTAGCCACAAATGCTGTTCGTATGGGTACATTAGTAGGTAAAAATATTATAGAACCTAAAGTAAGATACAGAGGCACTCAATCAACATCTGGATTGTATTTATTTGGTTTTAATATTGGCTCAACAGGTGTAACGACAAGTGGCGCACCGCACTTTGATTTAGATGTTCGCTCAGTTTTGGTCAAAGACAACTATCGTCCGGAATTTATGCCAACAACTGAAGAAGTCTTAATGCAATTAGTCTACGAAGTAGGAACAAATCGTATCGTAGGTGGACAACTTATGTCGAAATACGATGTAACTCAATCTGCTAATACTCTTTCTTTAGCTATTCAAAATAAGATGACTATTGAAGATTTAGCGTATGTTGATTTCTTCTTCCAGCCACACTTTGATCGTCCTTGGAATTACTTGAATATTTTAGCTCAAGCAGCAGTAGAACAAGAAAGAAAATTAGCTGGAAAATAATTTAGAAGATAGTTTGGTATCTTAAAGGAGGGGGGAGCTGTAGTCCTTTCTTCTTTTTTTGTTTTTATTAAATAATATAATGAGAATAAGAGTGAGCAATAACTATGTGAAGGATGTGAATAGAGTGAAAAAAATAGTCTCCTCTATACTAGCCTTACTCATTGCTTTGACTGGAGGGTATGCTATATCAGACTCTTCAACAAAGAATTCATCAACAGGAGTTGAAAATCAAAAACTAGCGATAGAACTAGAAAGAGTAATCGATGGAGATACGATTGTATTTAATGAAAATGGCGAAAGTAAAAAAATGCGTTTACTCCTAATAGATACTCCTGAAAGTACGACAACTAAAACAGATAAAGTTCAACCATTTGGTAAAGAATCAAAAGAATTTTTAACAGATTTTTTGACAGGGAAAAACTTATCAGTAGAATATGAAGTGACTCAAAAACAAGAAGATCAATATGGACGTATACTAGCCTACCTATTTGCTGATGGAGAACTAGTTCAAGAAGGACTAGTGCGAGAAGGATTAGCGAGAGTAGGTTATGAAAAAGGGCAAGAAATCTATCTTAATGATTTAAAAGAGGCAGAACAAGCTGCTGCGCTAGAAAAAAAGAATATTTGGTCGATAAAGGATTACGTAGGGGAATATGGTTTTAATAATAAATAAAAAAATCTTAATGAGTGTGCTATAATTATTTAGATTATAGTTAAAAAAGAGTGTAATAGAAAAGGGTGTTGACATGTAGGTGCATGCCATTAAGTAAAACCACTAAAAAAACTACTAAATAATGATTTAAATGAGGGATGCTAATATGGAACAAAAATTAAAAGACGAAGTAGAAGCAAGAAAAACATTTGCGATTATCTCCCATCCGGATGCTGGTAAAACAACAATTACTGAACAACTTTTGTTGTTTGGTGGGGCAATCCGTCAAGCAGGGACAGTAAAGGGTAAAAAAACAGGGAAATTTGCAACTTCTGACTGGATGGAAATAGAAAAACAACGTGGAATTTCTGTTACTAGTTCAGTTATGCAGTTTGAATACCAAGGAAAGAAAATTAATATTTTAGATACACCTGGGCACGAAGATTTTTCAGAAGATACCTATAGAACATTAATGGCTGTAGATAGTGCGGTCATGGTTATTGATAGCGGAAAAGGAATTGAGCCTCAAACCAAGAAGCTATTCCAAGTTTGTCGTATGCGTGGTATTCCAATTTTCACTTTCATTAACAAGCTTGATCGCGATGGTAAAGAACCGTTAGAACTACTAGAGGAACTAGAAGAAGTTTTGAAAATCGATTCTTACCCTATGAATTGGCCTATTGGAATGGGTAGAGGTTTATTAGGACTATATGATAACTACAATAAACGAATTGAAATTCATCATCCTGATATAAATGGAATAAATGGTGAGAAAATTGTTGAGTTAAATGCAGAAGGTAAAATAGAAGGAGACCATCCTATAAAGAAATCTTCTTTATATGATCAAGCTTTAGACGATATAGAATTATTAAATGAAGCTGGAAATGACTTTTCTGAAGAGAAAATTATAAACGGGCAATTAACACCCGTGTTCTTTGGATCCGCATTAACTAATTTTGGAGTTCAAACATTCTTAGATACTTTCTTGAACTTCGCACCTAGTCCATCTTCTCATAAAGATATATCAGGTAATAAAGTACCAGCGACAAATGACGAATTTTCAGGTTTTATTTTTAAAATACAAGCGAATATGAATCCTGCTCATCGAGATCGTATAGCTTTTATTCGGATTTGTTCAGGTGAGTTTGAACGAGGAATGGATGTAACTCTTGCTAGAACAAAAAAGAAAATAAAATTATCTAACTCAACTCAATTTATGGCTGAGAGTCGGGAAATGGTTCAAAGAGCGGTTGCTGGAGATATTATTGGTTTGTACGACACAGGTAACTTTCAAATTGGAGATACTATTTTTGAAGGTAAGAAATGTGTTGAATTTGAAAAGTTACCGCAATTCACACCTGAGATTTTTATGAAAGTTTCTGCTAAAAATGTAATGAAACAAAAATCATTCCATAAAGGTGTTCAACAATTGGTACAAGAAGGTGCTATTCAATTGTACAAAACGTTCCATACAGAAGACTACATTTTAGGAGCAGTAGGACAGCTACAATTTGAAGTCTTTCAGTATAGAATGCTTCATGAATACAAATCAGAAGTAATTATGACTCCGATAGGGAATAAAATCGCACGGTGGATTAAACCAGAACAATTAGATACTAGTATGTCATCTAGTCGGAATTTACTCGTTCGGGACCGTTTTGACCAACCATTGTTCTTGTTTGAGAATCAGTTTGCTATGCACTGGTTTGCAGATAAGTATCCAAATGTAGAACTAACATCCTTGTTATAAAATAAATTTGGTTAAAAAAATAGTAAAGCTAGAAACCCCGTATAGTAGTTTCTGTATGGGGTTATAGCTTTACTATTTTTTATAAATAAATCAGCAAGAACGTATTATTGCTCTACTAGTATAGATAACTCAACAATGTTAGGCGCATGTAAAATTTCTGCTTTATCTAGAGTTGTCTTTAAGATATTATCTATGGCATATTTTATCTCAGCATTTTTTATATTCCGGTGCTTGTTTAATAACAGAACATCTTCATGAGTAGGAGCTCCTGAAAAAATTACAGTTGTCGGTCCTAATGTATAAACTTTTATAAAGTTTGCATCAGTACTCCCTAATTGCTCGGTTACTAAATCTATATGGCTATTGGTAACGTCAATAAGCTTCATTTTTTCACCTCTTTTTTTAAATCTAGTAGATTGAGACTATTATATAATGAATAAGTAGTAAATTCAAAGTATATTAATTGAATGAAAAAGGATTAATCATAGGGTAAAAGAGTATGCAAGTAAGAGGATGTCTAGATTAAATTCTAAACATCCTCTTACTTGGCTAAATAGTAGTCGATTAGTTGGTAGTTTGATTAGCTTTTGTAAATGCAGAAACTTCCTCTTTAGAGGTAAGGATAATATCACCTTTATCATTTATTGAGGCAAGTAGATCTTTTATTTCAGGATAATCAATATAGAAATCAGCGATTCGATCTTCTATTTGTTCTTGAATAACGCGACGCAATGGGCGAGCGCCTAATTGAAGGTCGTATCCTAAGTCGACTAATTTCTTCTTAGCAAGTTGATCAACTTCTAAACTAATTCCTTGATCTTTAAGCATCTCGTTGACATCTCGTAACATTAAATCAACAATCACAAGTAAATGCTCGTATTCCAAAGTGTTAAACTCTACGATTGCATCAAAACGGTTAATAAATTCAGGTTTGAAGAAATCGGTCAAATGATTCAATACAGATTTTTGATTCCCTTTAGTGGCAGCGGAAAAGCCGACATTTGCTTCTATAGAACCACTTCCTGCACTACTCGTCATGATGATGATAGTATCTTTAAAACTAACTGTACGGCCTTGTGCATCCGTTAAACGACCGTCCTCTAGAATTTGTAAGAACATGTGTAAAACATCAGGATGAGCTTTTTCGATTTCATCTAAGAGCAATATACTATAAGGATTACGTCGTACTTTTTCAGTAAGTTGTCCTGCTTCGTCGTATCCTACGTATCCTGGAGGAGAACCGATTAACTTAGAAACACTATGCTTTTCCATATATTCACTCATGTCAAAACGAATATGAGCCTCTTTATTACCAAACATTTCTAAAGCTAATTGTTTAGCTAATTCTGTCTTTCCGACTCCTGTTGGTCCGACAAATAAAAACGAACCAATTGGACGATTTTTTTTATTTAAACCAATTCTACTTCTTCGAATAGCTTTTGAAATTTTTTCAATTGCTTGATTTTGACCTATAACTTGCTTACGTAAGTCTGATTCTAAGCTTTTAAGTTGAGATTGCTCTTTAGCTTTAAGTTCACCAACTGGAATATTGGTTTTTGTTTCAATAATCTGAACCATATCTTTTTCAGTTACAATAGGTCGCTCTTGTGATTGAATCGTTTGTTTTTCACGCATAGCTGCGAGCTTAATAGCTTGATCTCGATAGAATGCAGCTTTTTCATAATCTTCTTCTTTTAATGCAGCTTGTTTTTGTTGAGCAGTCTCAACTAGTTTATCTTCAATAAGTTTTGGATCCATCACTTTTATGGTTAAGTTCTTTTTAGAACCTGATTCATCAAGTAAATCAATCGCTTTATCTGGTAAAAAACGATCTTGGATATACCGACTAGATAATAAAACGGCATTTTTAATTGCTTCATCTGTGTAAGAAACTTGATGATAGTCTTCGTATTTACTTTTAATTCCTTCTAAAATATCAATCGTTTCTTTTATGGAAGGTTCACGTACTTGAACAGGCTGTAAACGACGCTCTAAAGCTGCATCTTTTTCAATAGAGCGATATTCTTTCAGTGTAGTTGCTCCAACCATTTGAAGTTCACCACGAGCTAAAGCCGGCTTTAGCATATTACCTGCATCCATGCTGCCTTCTGCGCTACCAGCCCCTACAATTTCATGTACTTCATCGATAAAAAGAATAACTTTTGGATTTTTTTTCATTTCATCCATTAATTGCTGCATTCTTTCTTCAAATTGTCCTCGGACACCTGTTCCTTGTACTAAAGAAGCAACATCTAACTGAATAACTTGTTTGTTCATTAATTTTTCAGGTACTTCAGCATCTATGATTTTTAAAGCTAAACCTTCAACTATAGCTGTTTTACCAACACCAGGTTCGCCAATTAAAACAGGGTTATTTTTAGTACGTCGATTTAATATTTCAATCACGCGATTAATTTCATTGTCTCGCCCAATAACAGGATCAATAGCACCATCTCTAGCTAAGGTTGTTACGTTTATCCCAAATTCTCCCAAAAGACCGCCTATTTTATTTGTAGGAGGGTATACACTTTCATTATAGCCATTATTTTTATTTGATGGAGTATTTTGATTACCACGCTCAGGTAAACTGATAGAGCGGAAAAAGTCATCTAAATTACTTATACCAAAAGGTTCTTGAAGAGTTTGACGATTGTCTTGTCTATTTCCTTTACCATTAGCTTCCTTTAATAGATTATAACAATTTTGACAAATATCTAATTGGCCTTTTTGACCATTCATGTTTGTGTACAAATGAATGTTTGCATCTAGCTGTTGACAATTTTGACACAACATATAGCACACATCCTTCCAGTAATTAATTTTGTAAAAGGTAGAAAGATTTTTTTGACCTTTTCTGACCTTTCAATTTATTATACACTGACCTTGTCTGACATTCAAGTATAGTGCTCTATCTTTTAATAAAAAATTAGAGTACAATTAGTCCTTAATAAATATGCTTTCACTTTAGAGGGGAAATGATATCTGAGATGGATAGTAGCCAAATTACAGAAAATATTGAAAAATTGATTAGTGGAAAGACAGACGAAATATTTATAAAAAAAGAAGATTTTATGATATTTAGAGAAATCTGGTTAAATCATCCGAAAAAAAATTCACTTATTGGTACGGCAAACCATTATGGTGAGGTTAGTTATCAGTATAAATCAATTGATTAAATGAGTAATAAACGAAATTCTACAAAGAAAAGATAGAAAGTAGTTGTAGAATCTTGTTTAAAATGGTAACATTATAAAGAAGAAAAAGTTATTTTTAAGTAGTGCGTTCTTTATGTAAAAGTGTTTAGACAATAACTACTTAGAAAAAACTTTAATAAAATTTTTTTTATTAAAAGGAGATCAAACATTATGGAAAAACGCGATTTTCACGTAATAGCTGAAACAGGGATTCATGCACGTCCTGCAACTTTATTGGTGCAAACAGCTAGCAAATTTAATTCAGATATTAATCTTGAATATAAAGGTAAATCTGTAAATTTAAAATCTATCATGGGTGTAATGTCATTAGGCGTTGGCCAAGGTGCAGAAGTTGTTATTAGTGCAAATGGTACTGATGAAGCAGAAGCAATTTCAAGTATTGAAGAGACAATGAAGAAAGAAGGTTTAGCTGAGTAATGGTTGAAAAATTAAAAGGGATCGCAGCGAGCGATGGCATTGCTACAGCAAAGGTCTATCTTCTTGTTGAGCCCAATTTATCTTTCGACAAAATCTCAGTTGATGATTCTGATTCAGAAATAGACCGTTTAAAAAATGCCTTGAATAAAGCAACTAAAGAACTTGAGCTGATTCGTGCTAAAGCTGTTAAAGCTTTAGGCGAAAAAGAAGCTCAAGTTTTTGATGCACATTTAATGGTTCTTTCTGATCCTGAGTTAATTGGGAGTATCGAAAGCAACATAAGCGACAATAAAGTAAATGCTGAAAGCGCACTTAAAGAAGTCACAGATACGTTTATCAGTGTCTTTGAAGGTATGGAGGATAATCCTTACATGCAAGAACGTGCTGCCGATATTAAAGATGTTACCAAGCGTGTATTAAGTCATCTTCTAGGGGTAAGATTACCAAGCCCAGCATTGATTGATGAAGAAGTAATCGTTATCGCACATGACTTAACTCCAAGTGACACAGCTCAATTAAACCGTAAGTATGTTAAAGCTTTTGTCACAGATATTGGTGGACGTACTTCTCACTCAGCAATTATGGCGCGTTCTCTTGAAATCCCAGCAATCGTTGGGACTAAGTCTATTACAGACTTAGTTGAAGAAGGAGATGTCATTATTGTTGATGGTTTAGAAGGTGACGTATTAGTTCATCCAAATGAAACCGATATTTCCTTTTACGAAGAAAAAGCAAATCAATTTGAAAATCAAAAAGCAGAATGGAATAAGTTGAAAAATGAAAAAACCTATACTGCTGATGGAAAACACATTGAATTAGCTGCTAATATTGGGACACCTAAAGACTTAGTTGGTGTTAAAGAAAACGGTGGAGAAGCCATTGGTTTATACCGTACTGAATTTCTTTATATGGATTCACCTGACTTTCCAACTGAAGATGCACAATTTGAAGCTTATAAAACGATTTTAGAAGGTATGGGTGACAAAGCTGTTGTCGTTAGAACGATGGATATCGGAGGGGACAAGGAACTACCTTACTTAACTTTGCCTCACGAGATGAATCCATTTTTAGGATACCGTGCAATCCATATTTGTTTAGCAGAACCAGATATGTTTAAAACACAATTGCGTGCATTATTGCGTGCTTCTGTCTTTGGTAAATTACGTATCATGTTCCCAATGATTGCAACTTTAGGAGAGTTCCGTAAAGCTAAAGCTATGTTGCTTGAAGAAAAACAAAACTTGAAAAATGAAGGCATTGCTGTTTCAGATAATATTGAAGTTGGTATTATGATCGAAATCCCAGCTGCAGCTATACTTGCCGATAAATTTGCTAAAGAAGTAGATTTCTTCAGTATTGGAACCAATGATTTGATTCAATATACTATGGCAGCAGACCGCATGAATGAACAAGTTTCTTATTTATATCAACCATACAATCCATCAATTTTACGTTTAATTAAAGGTGTAATTGATGCTTCTCATAAAGAGGGTAAATGGACAGGTATGTGTGGAGAAATGGCTGGAGATCAAACTGCTGTTCCATTATTAATGGGATTAGGACTTGATGAGTTTTCTATGAGTGCGTCAAGCATTTTGAAAACACGTAGTTTAATGAAACGTTTAGACTCAACTAAAATGGCAGAATTAGCAGATAAAGCAATCAATGATTGTGATACAGCTGAAGAAGTTGTTAGTTTAGTTACAGAATACACAAAATAATAAAAAGCCGTTGAAATTTATAATTTCAGCGGCTTTTTATTTTGTTTTTTTAGAATAATAAAAATACAATTTATTGAAATTAAAATAAGAAAGTATGCGAATCAAAATATATTAAACTTTTATCTGAAAATGTTATACTAAGGGCAGTAATTATTAGAAAGGAGTATTTTAAATAATGAGAAGAATTGGGTTCATTGGAACAGGTGTAATGGGTAGTTCCATAGTCAAGCATTTATTGAAAGCTGGTTATGAGGTAAATGTTTATAATAGAACAAAAAGTAAAACAGATGGATTAATTTCTTTAGGAGCTACTTGGTATGAAAGTCCTGCAGCAGTTACCGAAAAAAGTGAAGTGGTTATTACAATCGTAGGCTACCCTAATGATGTTGAAGAGACATACTTAGGGGAAAATGGAATTTTTAAAACAGCTACATCTGATCATATTCTGATTGATATGACTACTAGTACACCTACTTTAGCAGTTAAATTGTATGAAGAAGGAAGAAAAAGAAATATAGCCGTACTAGATGCACCGGTATCTGGTGGAGATTTAGGAGCACAAAAGGGGGCACTGACTGTTATGGTTGGTGGAGATGAAGACGTATTTAATAATATCGAGCCAATCTTAAATGTATTTTCAAGCAAAGTTAACTTACAAGGTTCCGCAGGTAAGGGTCAGCATACAAAAATGGTTAATCAGATTATGGTAGCAGGTACGATGACAGGACTGACAGAAATGTTAGTTTATGCGCAGGCAGCCAACCTGAATTTAGAAAAGGTTATTGACACGGTAAGCGGAGGTAGTGCAAATAACTGGTCATTAGTAAACTACGGTCCGCGTATTTTAAGTGAAGATTTTTCTCCAGGATTTTTTATAAAACATTTTGTGAAGGATTTAAATATCGCATTAAATGAGGCGGAAAAATTGGCTATCGATTTACCCTTTACAACGTTAGCTCAACATTTATATGAGAAACTTGAAACTGATGGACATGGAAATGATGGGACTCAAGCATTTATTAAATTATGGTGGGCTGAAGGAAATAGATAAGAAACAGTAGAATGAATAAATCAGTGATAGATATAAATTAAAGGAGAGGTAGTTAGTATCTCTCTTTAATTTAACGAAATAATGAGAGCGCTATTTTTAAAAAAGAATAATAGCTAGTTAGAATGAAACAACTAACTATATAGGAGGAATTAGAAATGAAAGCTAAACAGACAGTTTACGTGGATCAATTTACAAATGGTATTCTCGATCCTAATAAACCGATGGATTATTTTGTGAAAGACGGTGGATTTATCATAGCGAATACACCACCAGGCTGTTGGGGACCAATGATTACTCCTGAATTAAAGGGGGGACATGAAGTAACTAAGCCTGTTTACGTCGAAGGTGCAGAAGTTGGAGACGCAATTGCTATTCATATCAAAAATATCGATATTACCTCTACAGTGACTGGTTCTGGAAACGATAAGCCAGTTGGTGGACGTTTCACTGGCGATCCATTTGTAGATGCGAAGTGTCCTAGTTGTGGCATTGTTAATCCGAAATCAATTATAAAAGGAATTGGTGAAAAAGCGGTCCATTGTGCCAACTGTGATGCTGATATCACGCCGTTTGTTTTTACGCATGCTTATTCAATGGCTTTTGACGATAATAAAAGTGTTGGGTTAACTTTAAATAAACAAGCTGCAGAAATGGTAGCAAAAGATGGTAGACGGTATATGAATACACCCGAAGCGTCTATTCAGAATTCAATTTTAACCTTCGCTCCGCATGATATGCCTGGCGTCATTGCACGATTAAGACCTTTTTTAGGGCAACTAGGAACAACACCAGCAAGAGCTTTTCCTGATTCGCATAATGCAGGCGATTTTGGACAATTTTTGCTTGGCGCACCACATGACTACGGTATGACTGAACTAGAATTAGAAGATCGAACAGATGGTCATATGGATATCAACCGTGTTAGAACTGGAGCTATTTTAATTTGTCCGGTGAAAGTTGAAGGTGGAGGAATTTATTTAGGTGATATGCATGCAATGCAAGGCAACGGGGAAATTGCAGGTCACACAGCAGATGTGTCAGGAATTGTTAATCTACAAGTAAATGTGTTAAAAAATATAACAATAGGTGGACCTATTTTGCTGCCTGTTAGAGAAGATCTTCCGTATCTAGCTCAACCTTTTACTGAAGAAGAGAAACAACAAGCAAGTTCACTTAGTAAAGTCTGGAAAGTTGAGGAGATAGAAGAGAGTTACCCTATTTCGTTTGTCGGAAGCGGAGCTGATTTGAATAGAGCAACAGCTAATGGTCTTGAAAGAGCAGCAAACCTATTTGAGATAACTGTTCCTGAAGTGATGAATCGTGCAACTATAACAGGCTCAGTTGAAATAGGTCGTCATCCAGGTATGGTTACAGTTACTTTTTTAGCTCCAAAATCATATTTACAGTCTAAAGGGTTACTCGAAGTAATTGAAAAGCAATACAATTGATAATCTAACAAGATAAATGATTATATTTTAAAATGAAACAAATGTTATTTTAAAATAAATTGAGAAAAAAAGATAACTTTGCTGTCTTTTAAAGAAAAATCTGTTAAAATAGTGACTGAGCCAAGTTTGAAAGGGGTATGAGATCATGAAACCTTCACAATTACAGGCAATCATTCGCCGATTGGAAGCTATGCTAGAAGACAAAGATAGTGAAGTCCAAGTACGTAGATTCGAAAAAGAAGGCAATGAGCGTTGCCTGATTTCCTATGATGCTAAGACAACTACCTTTGAATTAGAAGATAGCTCAACACGTCAAGTTTATCAATTTGATGATTTAGATTTAGTTGCAATTGAGATTTTTGAATTATTGCAAGATTGATAAAAATAAAGAACAAGCTAGTTTAACTAAGCTTGTTCTTTATTTTTATTAACTTAGCATAGTCGTTTAAAAGTAATGTAAATAATAGAATACGAAAAAAGAATTTCAGCATACCTAGTAGAAATTCTTTTTTTACTTTAAGCTAATTTTCCTACAATCTTCGTCCCATGGACTTCATTGATTCCCAAGAACTCGATAACTTGCGAAGCGTTTTTATCGGTTATCCCTCCTCCGGGAAGAATAATAATTTTGTTATTAGCATAATCGACTAATTCTTTTAAGCGTGGCAATGTTATTTCAATAGAGTGATTAGCTACTCCACCATGTGTTAAAATGCGTTCTACACCGTGTTCAACTAACCAATCAATCGCTTCAAACTGTCGATCTTTTGGTATAGAATCAAAAGCCATATGGAAAGTTGTTTGTAGGCCGTATGATTCTTCTAATATTTGTTCCATAGCATCTTCATCTATCCAGTTCTCTTCAGTTAAACATCCGACTACAATGCCATCAATTCCAAGATTTTTAGCTTCGATAATATCATAGCCCATGATCTTTAATTCAGTATCATTGTAAACAAAATTTCCGCTACGTGGACGAATAATAACCATTACTGGAACGGAATATTCGCTACAATAAGCTAAGGTTTCTTGCATGACCCCTTTACTGACAGTTGTTCCACCACTAGGTAAGTAATTACAAAGTTCGACTCGAGTTGCTCCTTTGGCAATTGCAGAAGGGACTACCGTATAATTTTCAACACAAACTTCTTTTAGAAACATTCTGTCACTCTCCATTTTCTCAACTAATTTTTTAAAGTATACCACGAAAAATAAAATTAGTTTACCTTCCATCACTTTATTGAATAATGGCTAAGTCTTCGTTATAATAAAACTGAACAGTTAAAATATAAATAATTAATTGAAATAATATAATTAAAAAAAATTCACTAAAAGATTTAAATCTAAAGGATGGTATCTAATGAAAATTTTAGTTCAGAAATTTGGTGGGACATCTGTTAAAGATGAAGATAGCCGTGCAGCTGCAGAAAAACATATTGCTCATGCTATTTCTTTAGGATATAAAGTAATTGTCGTTGTTTCAGCGATTGGGCGTTTAGGAGATCCTTATGCCACTGATTCATTACTTTCGCTAATTGGTGGAAACCGCAGCTATTTAGATTTACGTGAAAAAGATATGTTGCTTTCGGTAGGAGAAACTATTTCGACAGCTGTTTTCACAAATGGGTTAAAGAAAAACGGGATAGCAGCTGTTGGTCTAACAGGTCAAGACGCTGGGATTGTAACGAATGAAGATTTTGGTAATGCTAAAGTTAAGAGAATTGATCAAACTGCTATTACCCGTCATTTTAAGTTTAATGATGTGGTTGTTGTAACAGGTTTTCAGGGCATAAGTGAAAATGGGCACATTACAACAATTGGTCGCGGTGGGAGTGATACAACAGCAGCTTTCTTAGGAGCATCTTTTGAAGCTGAAAGTATTGATATTTTTACAGATGTTTCAGGGATGATGACTGCAGATCCTCGTTTAGTTGATCATGCACAATTTTTAGAAGTTGTTAGTTATCGTGAGGTCAGCAATATGGCGCATGAAGGAGCAAAAGTGATTGATCCTAGAGCTGTCGAAATTGCAATGCAAGCTGGAATACCACTACGAATTCGTTCAACCCACCAACCTGTCACAAATACAGGAACGTTGGTCACTCATATCCAAAGTCAAATAGAACATTACCGTTTAGTTACTGGAATTGCTCATGTTCCAAATTTAGTACAATTTAGAGTTGAGGCTGATCCCGTAATGCAAGAGAAAATCTTTACTTTGTTAGCTAAAAGAGATATTAGTGTTGATTTCATTAATATTTTTCCAAATCAAATTATTTTTACACTGCCACAAACAGCTTTAGAGAATGCTCGAAGTTTATTTGAAAAACTAGCCGTCTCTTATTCAGTTATAGAAAATTGTGCGAAGGTTGCAATTGTCGGAGCAGGTATCACCGGTGTCCCAGGAATTGTTTCAAAAATTGTAACAACTTTAGTAGATAATCAGGTATCTATTCACCAATCAGCAGATAGTTACACAACTATTTGGATTTTAGTAGCGGAGGTTGATTTAAAAGTTGCTGTTAATTCCTTGCATACTGCTTTTTTAGAAAATGAGAAGTAGGCTAAAAACATTTGGGTTTGATTGCTATTTCATGTTTTTAACGTATAATTAGCTAGATAGTAAACTAGAGGGAGTACTGGATGAGTACTCCTATTTTAATGAGTAAGGAGAAATTATGCTAAATATATTCAAACCAACATGGATGATAGATGCGATTTATCATCTAACACCAGAACAATTAAAAAAACAACACATAAAAGCTGTTTTAACGGATTTAGATAATACATTAATTGCTTGGAATAACCCTGATGGTACACAGGAACTGATAGAGTGGATCCAAGTAATGAAAGATGCCGGTATCCCAGTTATTGTATTATCAAATAATAGTGCACCTCGTGTTAAAAAAGTAGCTCAAATTTTAGATTTGGAATATGTTTCAAGAGCGATAAAACCAACAGTTATTGGATTCAAAAAAGCAGAAGCAAAATTAAATCTTCCAAAAGAAGATATTTTGATGGTCGGAGATCAGATTATGACCGATATATGGGGCGCTAATCTAGCCGGCATACGTACAGTACTAGTTAAACCCATTATTGATAGTGATGCTTGGAACACGAAGCTTAATCGTTATATGGAATTGCATATTATGAATTACTTGATTAAAAAAGATCCAAACATGAGATGGAGGAAGTCATTACATGACGAAAGAATTAATGAATGAAGAAGCACTGCGGTGCATTGGCTGTGGAGCAATTATCCAAACAACGGATAAAGAAAAATCTGGTTACACACCAGATTCTGCGCTGAAAAAAGGATTAGAAAAAGATGAAGTCTATTGCCAACGTTGTTTTAGATTACGTCATTACAATGAAATTCAAGATGTAAATCTAACAGATGATGACTTCTTGAAATTACTAAATGAATTGGGCACAAAAGATGCGTTGATTATAAATGTCATTGATATTTTTGATTTTAACGGTAGTATGATTCCAGGGCTTCACCGTTTTGTTGGGAATAATCCTGTTCTTTTAGTAGGGAATAAAGTTGATCTGCTACCAAAGTCTTTAAAACGAGGTAAGATGACCCAATGGCTACGTGAAAGAGCATTTGAGGAAGGTTTGCGTCCACAAGACGTTATTTTAACAAGTGCGGTTAAACCTAAAGAAATGGAAGATTTACTAGCCATTATTGAAAACCATCGTAAAGGTCGTGATGTTTTTGTAGTTGGAGTAACAAATGTAGGGAAATCAACATTGATTAATCAAATCATTAATCTAACTGCAGGAGTGGAAGATTTAATTACCACTTCTCAATTTCCAGGAACAACATTAGATAGAATTGAAATACCTTTAGAAGATGGGAAATTTTTAATAGATACTCCCGGAATTATCCATCGTCATCAAATGGCTCATGTTCTAGGAGCTAAGGATTTGAAATTAATTGCGCCTAAAAAAGAAATAAAGCCAATGGTTTATCAATTAAATGAAGGACAAACGTTGTTCTTTGGTGGAGTAGCACGCTTTGATTACTTGAAAGGTGAGAGAAGATCTTTTACTTGCTTTACTTCCAATGACTTGAAAATTCATAGAACTAAATTAGAAAAAGCTGATGAATTGTATCAAAAACAAGTAGGGAAATTATTGCAGCCTCCTCGTGAAGATGAAGTTGATAGCTTTCCAGAATTAGTTCGTTTTGAATTTACAGCTAAAGAAAAAGCAGATATTGTTTTTGCTGGCTTGGGATGGGTCACCATTAATGAACCTGGGGCGATAGTAGCAGGATGGGCTCCAAAAGGCGTCGACGTTATTATAAGAAAATCGTTAATTTAATAAAAATTAGAATCGAGAAATCGATACAATTGGAGTGAAAAAATGGATTTATCAGGAAAACAAAAGCGTTTTTTGAGAAGTAAGGCACATCATTTAAACCCTATTTTTCAAATTGGGAAAAATGGTTTAAATAAAGAAGTGATTGTTCAAATAGGTGAAGCTCTTGAAAAAAGAGAATTGTTAAAAGTAAGCTTGCTACAAAATACAGATGAAACAGCTCAAGAAGTAGCAAACAAAATTGAATCAGAGCTAGGCTGTACAGCTGTCCAAATCATTGGTCGTGTAATTGTTTTATTTCAGCCTTCAACACAAGAAAAATACCGACGCATATCAGCACAAGTACCAAAAAAAAGAAACCAATAATTGTGTAAAGAAAGGTGATTATTTTGAGAAGGCAAACAGTTTCTTTTAATCAAACAAAGGGCTTAACGAATGATATCTCTTTGGAAATTGAACGAAAAAAAGTAGGTATTTTAGGCGGTACGTTTAATCCACCTCATGTTGGTCACTTAATAATCGCAGATCAAGTTTGCCGAAAACTTGATTTAGATAAACTTTACTTCATGCCTAGTGCTAATCCTCCGCATCGTAACGGAAAAAAAGCGATTCCTGCGTCCTATCGATTAGAAATGGTAGAAGCTGCTATCCAAAACAATCTTTATTTTGATGTTGAACGAGCTGAAATTGAGCGTGGTGGAAAAAGTTTTACCTACGATACAATGGTTCAATTAGTTGAAAAAAATCCAGATATAGATTATTATTTTGTCATCGGTGGAGACATGGTTGACTATTTGCCTAAGTGGCATAAAATTGACAAGTTAATTGATTTAGTACAGTTTGTAGGAGTAAACCGCCCTGGATATGCAGTCATAACCGATTATCCTATTATTTGGGTAGACATCCCATCCATAGATATCAGTTCAACCCTATTGAGAGAGAAATTAAAAATGAATTGTTCCGTGCGGTATTTGATTCCAGATCAAACATTAGAATACATTCATGAGAAAGGATTGTATCAAAATGATGATAAAATCAACTAATGTATCATACAGCAAGGATTATATTCCATTCACTAGAGCCGAACTTTTAGATAAGGTGCGACTACAGATGAGCCAGGAACGTTTTGAACATGTACTGGGTGTTGAAAAAGTTGCAGTAGAATTAGCACAACAATATGGTGCTTCAATTGAAGCGGCAAGCATAGCTGCTTTAATCCATGATTATGCTAAGGAAAGAGATTTACAAGAGATGCACGATTTAATCATTAGTGCGAATCTAGATTTAGACTTATTACAATATGGCAGCGAAATTTGGCACGGTCCAGTAGGGGCAATTCTAGCAAAAAAAGAGTTGCGTGTAAAAGATGAAGAAATATTAAATGCTATCCGTCATCATACAGTTGGCTCTTCTAACATGAGTTTATTGGAACAAGTTATTTATGTTGCTGATTATATTGAGCCTGGTCGTGATTTTCCTGGTGTAGATGAAGCTAGAAAATTAGCAAAAAGTGATTTAGCTAAGGCAGTTTCATTTGAAACAGCCCGTACACTACAGTATTTAATTTTAAAACAAAGAAAGATTTATCCAAAGGCTATTGAAACGTATAATACGTGGGTAGCGAAAAATTAGGAGGAACAACATGACAGCAACAAGCGAAAAAATATTAGGATTAGTAGTAAAGGCTGCAGACGATAAAAGAGCAGAAGATATTATGGCAATGGACGTTAGAGAAGTATCCATTTTAGCAGATTATTTTGTTGTTATGCATGGAAATAGTGAAAAACAAGTTCAAGCTATTGCGGATGAAATTATTAGTCAATCACATAAACAAGGTTTTGAAGTAAAACGCGTTGAAGGTAGAGATTCAGCAAAATGGTTATTAATTGATTTAGGTGACGTTGTCGTTCATGTTTTCCATTATTCAGAGCGCGCATTCTATAATCTTGAAAAATTATGGAGTGATGCACCATTAGTTGACATCACAGAGATGGTTTAAGAAAAAATGAGTTATCAAACTTTTGCTCAAGTCTATGATGCGATTATGGATGACACACTTTATGAGCGATGGGGTCATTTTGTTGATCTGCATCTTCAAAGTAATGGTCAGAAATTATTGGAATTAGCTTGTGGTACTGGGGCTTTAGCAGTGACATTGAAAAAAAGAGGGTATAATGTAACTGGATTAGACTTGTCTCCAAATATGCTTAGTCTTGCAAATGAACGAGCCGTAACAAATGGCGTTCAGTTACCTTTAATTGAAGGTAATATGTTAGATTTATCTGAAGCAGGAGAATTTGAAGTAGTAACCTGTTTTTCAGATTCTATTTGCTACATGCCAGATGAAAAAGCTGTCTTAGCTGTTTTCAAAGAAGTAGCTAAGACTTTAACTAAAACCGGCAAATTTCTTTTTGATGTGCATTCCACTTATCAAGTTGATGAAGTCTTTCCTGGGTATATGTATAATGATCAATCAGAAGAAATTAGTTTTCTTTGGCAAAGTTATTCAGGTGAACAGCCTCATTCTATTGAACATGATTTAACTTTTTTTGTATACAATGAAGATAAGGACTTGTATGAACGTTTTGATGAGACACATAAAGAACGAACATATCCTTTGGAAGCTTATTGTGATATGCTTAAACAAGCGGGTTTTAGTTCTATTGAAGTTTTTTCTGATTTTGGTGATTCTGAGGTAGAAAAAAAATCTATACGTTGGTTTTTTGCATGTACCAAATAGCAAGCTAATCAATTTGGTTGAGTCAAGTAAAAGTAGACTGAGTGAAGAAAAAACAGGAGAATCGAAACTGATTTTTCTGTTTTTTACTGTACTAAAGATAAATAATAAAAAACGGAGGGTTAACCAATGCTAGACAAAGCCCGACAATTGTTACAAGAGATATATGGATTTGATGAATTTAGATCTGGACAATTGGAAGTAATTGAAAATGTTTTAGACGGAAAAGATTCATTAGCTATTATGCCAACAGGTGGCGGAAAGTCAATCTGTTACCAGATTCCTGCACTA